>NZ_CALLJH010000019.1:0-66492 GCF_938091255.1 uncultured Chloroflexus sp. | reverse complement strand
TGCCTACTTGCCGTGCGGCCAACAGTCTGATTACGTCCGAATTGATCACGGCGGCTTTAGCACCAACTATTACCATCTCTCTGGGATTGCTGTTGCGAATGGAAGCGCGGTTGCTCGATACACTTACATCGGCATGATCGGCAATACTGCCAATTGCCTAGGAGGTGCTTCATTTGGGGCACATGTTCACTTCTGGATTACGCGGGGAACAACGCCGGTACCTATCAACGGCATTGACCTCGGTGGCTGGACGGTCAGCGAGCTGCCCGGCGATTACAACGGCTGTATGACCCGAATCCGCGACGGGTACCGCCAATGCACTCGCTATGACAGCAGCGGCAATGTGATTGGAGGGTATGGACGGATTACCAACGAGGGGGCACTTGGAAGCGGGAACATCCCGCCTAACCCGCCCATCCTCCTTAGCCCGGCTAACAACGAAACCGTTCGCACTGCTAGTGTAACCTTGCGCGTTTCCGACGGCGGCGACCCAGACAATGGGCCGCGCCCAACCCGCGAATTCCGCATTGTCATCGCTAAAGATGATAACTCGTGGAGAGTTGAGACGCCGTGGGGCTGGAATAACGAGATCGCGAATTGGACGGTCGAATTGCCAAGTGAAGGAACGTATCAGTGGTGGGCCTATGCTAGCGATGCGGCTGATTCGTCGAGTCCCGCCGGTCCGCGCACGCTCCATTACCGGCGTAACATCCCGCCCAACCCGCCCAACTTAATCAACCCGGCTGCCAATGCAACCGTTAACACGGCGAATGTTACGCTACAAGTGACCGACGGCGGCGATCCCGATAACTGGCCAAACCCGACGCGCAAATTCCGCTTCATGATTACCAAATCCGACAATTCGTGGCGAGCAGAATCCGACTGGATCAATAGCACGAGTTGGACAGTACAACTACCTAGTAAGGGGGTGTATACGTGGCAAGTGCAAGCAAACGATGGCGCGGTAACTAGTGGCATCGCCGGCCCACGAACGCTTTACTATGCCATCGCCGCACCGGTACCGCAGCCACCAACCCCTCCTCCACCACCTAATGTCTGGCGAGTACCGTACTACTCACAGCTCGATCCAAGGTGGAGTGGGCAGACGATGCGAACCTGCAATCTCAAGATTGGCCCTGCTGGGTGTGCGCTCACATCAGCAACGATGATCGCCCGTTTCTACGGAGCTGACCTAACGCCCAGCACGATGAATACTTGCTTAGGCAACTACGCTTGCCCATTATATTGGAGCGTAGCAGCTAGTTGTACGAGAGGTAAGATGAGCTGGGTGAGGTGGTCATCCTTTAGCTATGCCAATTTGCAGGCTGAGCTGAAGAAAGGCCCGGTTATCCTTGAATTGACAAAGAGCACGGGTGATATGCACTTCATCGTGGTGATTGGCGGGAGTGGCACTGATCCAGCCAATTACACCGTCCACGATCCGGGTGTACGCAATGGCGCGCAAACCACTCTTTCCAATGTACTAAGCTATTGGAGAAATTACGGTGGCTATCAGCCCAGCAGTATGCGCATCTACACCGGAACCCCGGCGCCGTTACCGGCAAGCGTTGCAGACGAGACGACCGAATCGCTCGCAAGCCAATCAGTCAATCTTGAGAGCGAGACCATTGAGCCACTTGAGAGTCCACCGCTCCTCAGTGGTGAAACCATCAACGGGGCCGTCGTTATGTATCGGAACACCAGTAGCCAGATGGTGCTTGAACTATCCGCCCAAAGCGCTGCTGGTACCGTGAGCGAGATGCAGGTCTGGACAAATACCGAACAAAGCACCGTCTGGCAGCCATTTAGCCGGTACGTCACTGTACCGCTCGCCCAAACCTACTATGTTCGGTTCCGTGATACGGCAGGGAATACTTCAGCGGTCATTTCAACCGGCTTACCGCAAGTCAGAAACCTGAACGTCTTCACCACCTTCATCCCGATCACGATGCGCTGACCGCGTAGACATCGCCGATCACCTCGCTAGGGAGAGCCGTTGCAGGGCAACGGCTCTCCTGATACCGCACCCGAATGCCACGATCGGGTTGGGCGTGTCCGACGTATCAGGACAATTGAGGATAACAAAGCGTACAATAATTACGATGAGCGACGCTGGCGGCGCCCACTTGCCGATCTGTCGCTGTACTCAAGCGATCACGATAGGTTGCGACAGTATAGCCCGCCTATCCCTATCGTCAAAGGAAATTGCGGCTTCCGCCCGCAAGAGGGACAGGAAATACCAGCACATCGTTACACAAAGTGTTTGCCCGCAAACCTCTTGCCGTTCGTCGCTTGCCCACTGCGCTGACCTGCCAGAACGAACGTTACACCCTCTTGCAAGGTGGCTTTCGTTACAATCTTCGACAGATCAGCACCGATAGTAACCAACGTTTGGGCAACTTCGGGATTGATCCCTGTCAACACCACCTGCGCCCCCAACAAACCAACCGCCTGAGCCGCCCGAATGATGGTACCGGCAACTTGCGTATCGACAACTTTGACACCGGTAATATCGATAATGGCAACTGTCGCCCGATAACGGCTCACCCCATCGAGCAACGTCTCAATCATTTGTTGGGCACGAGCGCTGTCAATTGCGCCAATCAGCGGCAACGCCACCACTCGATCGGCAATCGGCAGTAGCGGCGTGCTCAATTCACGCAAGATCGCTTGCTGGGCTTCAATGACCTGCTCTTGCAACGCTAACGTTTGCCGTTCACGTTCGGCGCGTCGTTGTTCAGTGATGTCGCGCACGATCACCAGCACATTGTCGCCGCTCGCCGTCATCCGTGCTTCGTAATCGCGGAGGTCACCCTCGATCACCATCTGGTATTCGTAACGCTGCGGCTGACCGGTTTGCTGTAGCGCAGTGATATGCGAGAGCGTCAACTCAGCTAACTCCGGTGGCAGGACATCAGCCACGTGCCGGCCTAAGAAGAACTCAGGCGGTAGCGCGAGCTGATCGTCGCTATCGGCTTTGTATTGCAGAAAGACGCCATCCCCATTGAGCAAGAAGAACAAATCGGGCAACGCCTGCAAAATAGCGCGCTGTTGTTGTTCACTTGCCCGCAGCCGTTCTTCTGCCCGTAACTGTTCAGTCACATCGTGATTGATAATCGCATACCCAATCAATACCTCGTCACGGTCACGCAAGGCTACGACTGTCAGATGGGCAGTGATAAGCGCGCCATCGCGGCGCGGATAGCGTAACATTGCCTGCGCATGGCCGGTTTGGTTGGCTTGTTTAACAATCGAAGGCAACTGATCGCGGTCGTCAGGGTGAACAAGGTCAGCCCAGTTTGCATGAATGAGCGACTCGCTGCCTATCATGGCCGTAAACACCGAGTTCGCGTAGGAAATCTGCAAATCCGCATCGACGATCCCTATCCCATCGGGGGCATGGTCAACCAGCAACCGGAAGGTACGCAGACCTGTTTCCTGTTGGTGAAGGGTAGTAATGTCTTCATAAAAGCCAAGGACGCCAATCACCTCACCCTTGCGCCGCAACGGTAGTTTAGAGGTGCGAATGCGGATCGTCGATCCATCACCACGAGTAAAGGTCTCTTCAATATTCAACTTTGGGCCGGTTGCCATTACCACGCGGTCACTGTACTGGTAGAGTTTCGCCTTCGCACGCCACGGCAACTCGGCATCGGTCTTGCCAATCATATCCGTAAAATGAGCAAGACCGGCATCTTCCAGTGCGCGTCGATTGCACCCTAGAAAGCGCGACTCGCGGTCTTTCCAAAACACACCGATCGGTAAACTATCGATCACGAGGTGCAACATCTCGCGACTTGCAGCCAATTCTTGCGCTAATCGTTCTTGTTGCGAGATGTCGAGGCCAATCGAGGTAAAGCCGGTCACCTGCCGCTGATCGTCGTAGTGAATCGTCACCGACCAGAGAAAGGAGAAGACTGTACCGTTGCGGTGAATAATCCGATTCTCGCTGATCGCTGTCTGCAAACCAAGCTGAACCCATTCTGCAACCTGCTGTCGCAACCGCTCCCGATCGTCAGGGTGAGTCAACTCTTGGATAGTCTTGCCAATGCATTCGGTTGGCGTGTAACCGAAGTAATATTGCGCAGCAGCATTTGCAAATGTGATCACCCCACGCGCATCGCCTTCCGTGATCAGTAATGACGCGCTGTTAACAGCAGTCAGCAGCCGTTGTATTTGAGCAGCGTCGGTGAGTTCGAGGGGGGAGAATTCCATGGTTCAGCTCCAATTGGTATGGGGCGCTCGTCAAAAACGAAACAAATGATTGAGTAAACCTACATGCTTTAGCGAGAGGGTTTATACATCGACACAATCGCTGCAGATGGCTACCTAGCGGCGTTGAGAGGCGGCAATGTAGCTAGAAACCTAACGGTAGTAGTGATAGTTTACCAAACATATTGTACACAGCAAAATCATACTAGCCAAAACGTGTTAACGTTTTCATAAGTTTTTATTATGATACGATTAAACTTCGCTCAAGAATAAAGATACTCTCGCATTGGCATTCACTCTTCACCCCTCCACCTCTGCGAGAGCGGGATATACCCCTTCCCGCAGAGGGAAAGCCGTAGCGACCTAGCACTGCTATATCCCTGTCCCTAACACCTCGCTCGCCACCGACCCTACCGCTCTGTCTCCCCAGTATGCGCTCTTTCACCGACCGGCGGACTGAAACCCTGCCTGAGCACAACTGGCGGTTGCAGGCGAAACGCTCGCGCCTCTAGCACGCACGTAACCCCTCCCCCAAAGGAGGAGGGGTTTGGAGTGGGGGAATTCACCACGCTCCTAAAACCGGGGATGCGTTTCGAGCTGTTGCACCAGCGCCTCGAACAGATCGCTCTCGGTGATAATGCCGATAACCCGGTTTTGATCGTCAACCACCGGCAAGCCACCGATCTTGTTCTCAATCATTAACAACGCCGCTTCACGCAAACCGGTCTCAGGCGTCACCGAGATCGGATTCTCAGTCATAACCTCGTACACTTTCACGTTACGCAGCGCCTGTGCAATATCAACCGGATCAAGCCCAGCGACTCGCATGACATCGGCGCCACGAATATCGCCCTGTGTAATGATACCGCGTAGTTCGCCGGTATCGACCACCACCGGCAAGCGCCGGATGTCGTGCTCGCGCATCAATGCCAGCGCCTCGCTCAGCGGCGCGGCAAGATTAATGGTGATGGCCGGGGTGCGCATCCAGTAGCGAATCTCTTGCTCGGCTGGAACAGCCTTTGGTTTGTTCGTCATGGTGCGCCTCCTTGCGCTGATGAGTCAGGTGAATCCTGTTTGCATTGTAGCAGATATTGCGCACGCTCATAATGAAAAGTTGCTGTATTGCGGTAATCATGCGACAACCGGATCGTGAGATTGCTCGTGATACTGATGCGGAGAGGACTTTTTACTCCTCCCCGATGAGGGAGCGCGGACCACTGACCCGCCGTTCACTCAGATGCTCAAGAGCAAGGACGGCAGTTGGTCTGCCGCACGCTAAAACAATAGCGATTCGCCGTTCAGCGCATCTGGTTAAAGGTGGTACAATACCTCTGCCGGTTCAATGTGAGGTGCCTATATGTGGTTCCGCTGGGTATTCTGGTTGGCAGGATTGTTGTTGTTAGCGGCTTGCGTAAGCTCACCCGCTAGCCCGCCATCGCCAACCCCCACCGGCGCGGTGGTGTCAATCCCGCTAGCAATGGCGCCGGCCCAAACCGCTACGCCAACCCCGGCAACGGTGTCAATTCCGCTTGTAGGAGCTTCTGAACCCGCTCCGGCGCAGTCGCTGCCCTTGTTGCCCTACCGCGTAATCGCCGATTATCCGCACGATCCGCGCGCATGGACGCAAGGCTTGATCGTGGCCGGGCCGGGTCGTTTGTACGAAGGCACTGGCGATTACGCCAATTCCTCGCTCCGCGAAGTTGAGATAGCAACCGGTCAAGTTATCCGCAGTATCAATCTCGGCGATCCAACCTTGTACGGCGAGGGAATTGCTCACATCGATAATCAGATTTTTCAGTTGACGTGGCAGAATGGCCTCGGTTTGATCTACGATACTGCCACATTCGAGCGAGTTGGTACCTTTACCTACCCTACACCGCCGATGACGATGCCACGCGAGGGGTGGGGGTTAACTTACGACGGTACCCATCTGATTATGAGCGATGGCACCGCCACGCTGTATTTCATCGATCCGGAAGCAACCGTCGCTAGTGGCCAGTTGGCCGTTGTACGCACGGTAACAGTCACGATCGACGGTCAGCCGCGTGACCGCCTGAATGAACTAGAGTACATTAACGGTTTGATCTTTGCTAACGTCTGGTACAGCGATCAGATCGTGCTGATCGATCCGGCTGACGGCCACGTGATCGGCGTGCTTGATATGAGCGGCTTGCTCTCGCCGTCGGAGCGCGCTGCGGCTGATGTGTTAAACGGCATCGCTTACGATCCAATCAGTAACCACATCTTCATCACCGGAAAATATTGGCCGCGCTTGTTCGCCATCGTGCTCGATCAGAATCTTTACCTGCCGCTGATCTCCGGCCCGGATGGTCAGTAGCGCCTTATTTTTTGCCCGCATGGGCCTCAACAGACAGGAGTGTACAATGACTACCCCTAGCGGCCTCCAGTATATCGAAGTTCAGGCCGGTCACGGCGAGCAGCCACAGCCCGGTTCGGTCGTGGCGGTGCATTACCGCGGAATGCTCGCCGATGGTTCGGTGTTCGATAGTTCTTACGAGCGGGGAGAGCCGATCCGCTTTCCGCTCGGCGTCGGGATAGTCATTCCCGGTTGGGATGAAGGGATCGGGCTAATGCGGGTAGGCGGCAAGGCGCGGCTGATTATTCCGCCCCATCTCGGCTATGGCGCGATGGGATACCCGCCAGTGATTCCACCAAATGCAACCCTCACGTTCGATGTTGAGCTGGTTGAGATTATGCCCGGCCCGCCGGATGCGCCGCAAAATGTGCCTGCCGATCACTATACTACGAGTGCGAGCGGCCTGAAGTTCGCCGATTTGACGGTCGGCAATGGCGCGACGGCGACCGCTGGCCGCACGGTGACGGTGCATTATACCGGTTGGCTGACTGACGGCAGTATGTTTGACAGTTCGCTCAGCCGCGGTGAGCCGTTTGAGTTTCCACTCGGAGCGGGACGAGTGATCCGCGGTTGGGATGAAGGTGTGGCCGGGATGCGCGAGGGCGGGAAGCGGCAATTGGTGATTCCGGCGGCCTTGGCTTACGGCAGCCGCGGCGCGGGTGGTGTTATTCCGCCCGGAGCCACCCTGATCTTCGAAGTGGAGTTGTTGGAGGTGCATTGATGCGGATCGAAGCCATCGAGTTACGGCGGATCAGGCTGCCGTACCGGTCGCCGTTTGAGACGAGCGGCTGGCGGGAAGAGGCCAATCACTCGGTGATCGTGACTTTGCACAGCGAGGGTGCAATCGGCTGGGGCGAAGCGCCGGTCGGTGCCGGGCCGTGGTACAACGAAGAGACGCAGGCCACGGCGTGGGTGATGATGCGCGAGATTCTGGCCCCGATGCTGCTAGGGCGCGATCTGAGCCGACCCGAAGAGGTGGACGCGACCTTTGCCCGTGTGCGCGGCAACCGCATGGCGCGGGCTGGCCTCGAATTCGCAGCGTGGGATCTGTTTGGCCGCGCACGCAGCGAGAGCCTGAGTACGATGCTTGGAGGTACCCGGCAACGGGTTGAAGTCGGCGTTAGCGTTGGCGTCCAACCCTCAATCGAAGCCTTGCTTGAGGTGGTTGAGGGCTATGTCAGCGCCGGCTACCAGCGGGTGAAACTCAAGATCAAGCCGGGTTGGGACGTAGAGCCGACCCGAGCGGTGCGCGAGCGCTGGCCCGATCTGCGCTTGCAGGTTGATGCTAATAGCATCTACACGCTTGACCAAGCGCCGCAACTGGCGCAGCTCGATGAGTTCGAGCTGCTGTTGATCGAACAGCCATTAGCCCACGACGACATTATCGATCACGCCAAGTTGCAGCGTCAATTGCGCACGCCAATTTGCTTGGACGAGAGCATCGTCTCGCCCGATCATGCGCGCTGGGCGATTGAGCTGCGCGCTTGCGGCGTGATCAACATTAAGCCGTCGCGAGTCGGTGGCTTCACCGCTGCTCGCCAGATTCACGATATGGCCCAAGCTGCTGGCATTCCGGTCTGGTGCGGCGGCATGCTCGAAACCGGTATTGGCCGCGCCGCCAACGTTGGGCTGGCCAGTCTGCCCAACTTTAGCTTGCCCGGCGACATCAGCGCCAACGACCGCTACTTCCACCAAGATATTGTCACGAACCCGTTCACGCTGAACCCTGACAGTACGTTGACAGTGCCCACCGGGCCGGGGAGCGGCGCCGAAGTTGATCTGGAACGGTTGCAAGCAGTGACGGTGGATTATGTGATGTTAAAGGCCTAGTGGTTGAGCCGGCAATGAAGCAACGAACGGTCAATTGGATTATCAGCAGCGTGATTGCCGTAGCCCTTGCAGGCTTGCTGCTGTTCATCAACAGCGGCTGGAACCAGCCAACGCCGGCGGTCACGCCGCTCACTCCTGAGCCGTGGCCTACCACACCTCCAACCTTCACACCGTTACCTCCCACCGCGCCACCGGCAGCGCCAACCCTCATCCCCCTCCCTGATCTACGCCGGATCGATCCGGCGATCGGCTTGTCGATCAAGTTTCCGGTTACAACTGTAACCACGGTGAGCGGCGCCCAGAGTTTCTTTGGTCGCGATGAAATTACGCTGAAGGTGACGGCTGAGGTGCGGTTGACGGTTGATCTGAGCCGGGCGCAGATCCAGCGCGATGGCAATACGCTGACGATCCGTTTGCCGCGCGCGGCCATCGATGGCGAACCCAACCCGATCGAGATTGAGGTGATCGGTGAGTCGCGGCGCTGGATCGGAACGCAGATCACGGCAGCCCAGAATCAGGCCCTCGCGCAGGCGCGAGCCGAGATTCGCCAGCGCGTGGCGAATGATCCTGAGTTGATGAGCATCGCGAGCGAAGTTAGCTATCGTCGCCTCGAACGGTGGCTCATCGATGAGCTGGGGTTTAGCCGGGTGGTAATCGAACCGCTGTCGTCGTAAGTTCCCGGAGGCGAGTGTGCGCACGCTGAAGCTGGTTTGGAACGGGTTGGCCATTGCGGCGGTGTTGTTTTTGGTCTGGAGCGTCGGGCAAGCGTTTCAGCATGCCTCAGCGCCACCCACTTCAGTCACAACCACCGTTGGCCCGCAGATTATCGAGGCGGTACGGCGGGTCAACAAGCAAATCTTCATCGAACATTACGCCGGGGTAGAAGTGCGCCATCTCGACGCGCCGGCAGGATGGGCATCGTTTCTGCGCAATCTGGGGGTACGGCAAGAGTTTCTGGTGTTGATTCGCGGGCGGGTGCCGGCGGGAATCGACCTCAGCCAACTACGGCCCGAAGACATCTGGGTGAGCAGTGATGGCCGGCGGGCGCAGATTACGCTCCCGCCGCCGCAAGTCTTTACCGATCAGGTATCACTCGATCTCGCTAACAGCCGGATCATCGAAAACACCGACTTCTGCCCCGGCTTTATCTGCCCGCAAACCAGCCTCGAAAGTTTTTTCCAATCGGTTGATACCGAAGCCAAAGCTGCGCTTGTGCAAGCTGCGATCGAAGCCGGCATTCTCTCGCAAACCGCCCGCGACGCTGAAGCCTACTACACCCAGTTGCTCAATAACCTCGGCATTGCTGAGGTGCGCGTGATCGTGCGCGGGTACAGCACACCCTAAACGACAAGCCTAGCGTTGGCTATGCCTGCCGCCATGCCTCCATCATTGCCGTAAACTGACCGAACAGATAGGTCGCATCGTGCGGCCCCGGCCCGGCTTCGGGATGATACTGCACACTAAAGCAGTGCAGTGCAGGATAGCTAAACCCCTCTAGTGTCTGGTCATTCAGATTGATATGGGTCAGCTCAACCCCTGCCGGCAACGAATCGGGATCGACGGCAAAGCCGTGGTTCTGCGAAGTAATTTCGACCCTCCCAGTCGGCAAATAGCGCACCGGATGGTTCGCGCCGTGATGGCCGAACGGTAGCTTGTACGTCCGCCCTCCCAATGCTAACCCCATCAGTTGGTGGCCGAGACAGATGCCAAAGATGGGTCGCTTGCCCAGCAAAGCGCGCAAGTTGGCCACCGCGTAATTCGCCGCCGCCGGATCGCCCGGCCCATTCGAGAAGAAGATACCGTCGGGTTGGAGTGCCAGCACATCAGCGGGTGAAGTGGTTGCCGGCACCACTGTCACCCGGCAACCATGATCGACCAACCGGCGCAAGATGGTGCGCTTGAGGCCGAAATCATACGCTACCACGTGATAGGTTAGCTCTTGGGCCGGACCATTCGGGTAGGGCGGCGTAAACGGCACGCTATTCGTCGCCCAATGGTACGGTTCGGGGCAGGTCACCACCTGCGTCAGGTCTTGCCCCTCCATCGGCGGCGCAGCGCGGCACTTAGCTAGCAGCGACTCAATCGACTCACCAGTGGTCGAAATAATCCCACGCATCGCGCCGGCAGTGCGGATATGGCGGGTGAGCGCGCGCGTATCCACATCGCTAATCGCGACGATACCATAATCGCGCAGCAATTGGGCCAAACTGCCGCGCGCGCGCCACGAGCTGTAATGCTCGCTGTAGCTACGGACGATAAAACCAGCCACTTGGGGCTGGATCGATTCGGGGTCAAAATCGTTGACGCCGGTATTGCCAATATGCGGCGCAGTCATCGTCACCAACTGGCCGCAATAGGAAGGATCGGTCAAAATCTCTTGATACCCGGTCATACCGGTGTGAAACACCACCTCGCCGATGCGTTCGCCGGGTGCGCCAAACGAGCGACCGGGGAAGACACGGCCATCTTCGAGGACAAGCACTGCATCCATTGTCGTGTTCTCGTGGTGGGGCGTGGGCCATTGGCCGTTGCCTGCCTGATCATCGGCGGTATTGTAACATAAGCGGAAGGGTTGGCCGCAGGGAAGGACGCCATTTCGTTTACTGTAGAGAACGCAACGGGCGCGGAGGGATAGGGACTGCTGGCACGTCTTCGTCGCGCCAGTAGTCCCCTCCGAGAGAGGTATGAAACTCCCTCCCCCAGCGGGAAAGGGTTGGGGTGGGGGCCACCCCAAAACCACCTTTGCGCCCTTCGCGCGCTTTGCGTCTTTGCGTTACACGCCTCTGCATCTTTGGGGGGCCGGACAGTCGTCCGGTGCTACCGGCGTTACCCTACGTTTCAACCCTCAACCGCCAGCGCCACCCGATCAATCTCCCGCAGCACATTAGCCATCTCAATGGCGGCTAGCGCCGCATCAGCGCCGCGATTACCAGCCTTCGTTCCGGCCCGTTCAATCGCCTGCTCAATGGTTTCAGTCGTCAGTACACCAAACACAATCGGCACATCGGTCGACAACGCCGTGGCCGCTATCCCGCCGGCAGCCTGCCCCGCCACATACTCAAAATGGCTCGTTGCGCCCCGAATAACCACACCGAGACAGATGATCGCATCGTAATACGGGCTATCGTCGGTCGCACTCTTGCGCTTAGCCATCCGCTTCGCGACGAGCGGCAACTCAAACGCTCCCGGCACCCACGCAATATCGATGTCATCGTGAGCGACGCCGTGCCGGGTGAGCGTCTCAATAGCGCCCCGTAGTAACTCGCGCCCAATCGTGTCGTTGAAGCGCGAGATCACGATCCCGAATCGCAAGCCGGTTCCAACCAGATGGCCCTCAAACGTGATACCCATTGTTGCCTCCAAACACACGTTCAGCGTCATAGTCAGGGAGCAGATGCCCTAATTTCGCCCGTTTCGTCGTCAAATAGCGCCGGTTAGCGTCGGTTGGCGCGATGTGCAGCGGAATCCGTTCACGTACAACCACACCGTACCGTTCGAGACCGGCGATCTTAGCCGGATTATTCGTCAGCAAGCGCACCTCTTCCATACCGAGACAACGTAGCATTTGAGCTGCAACACCATAATCGCGCGCATCAACCGGCAAACCTAATTGGCGATTGGCTTCGACCGTATCAAACCCGTGATCTTGCAACGCATAGGCGCGCAGTTTGTTGAGCAAGCCAATCCCGCGCCCTTCTTGGCGCAGATAGAGAATGGCTCCGTAACCTGCCTTGGCAATCTGCCGTTGCGCTTCGGCCAACTGCGCGCCGCAATCGCAACGCTGCGAACCGAGCGCATCACCGGTTAGGCATTCGGAATGCAGGCGCACGAGCGGGGAACGCCCATTAGCAGCGCCGAAGATCAAGGCGAGATGCGTTTCGGCGGTGAAGATATGCTCAAACGCAATCAGGCGAAACGTGCCGTACTCGGTCGGCAAACTCGTTTCGGCTACTTGGCGCACCACTGTTTCGGTGCGGTAGCGATGAGCGATCAGGCTGGCGATGGACAAGATCGAGAGACCGTGATGAGCGGCAAACACTTCAAGGTCGGGCAGACGGGCCATCGTGCCGTCGGGGTTCATGATTTCGCAAATCACCGCTGCTGGGTAAAGCCCGGCTAGTCGCGCCAGATCAAGAGAAGCCTCAGTTTGGCCGGGGCGCACTAACACACCGCCGGCAGCAGCGCGGAGGGGAAAGACATGGCCGGGCCGAGCGAGGTCTTCGGGTCGGGTAGTCGGATCAATCAGAGTACGGATCGTGGTGGCGCGATCAAACGCCGAGATGCCGGTCGTTACTCCCCGCCGCGCTTCAACCGAAACGGTGAAGGCGGTACCGAAGCGAGTGGTGTTCTCGGAAGGCTGAACCATCAGCGGAATCCGCAGTTCATCGAGCCGCTCGCCGGTCATCGCGACGCAGATCAGGCCACGCCCCTCTCGCGCCATAAAGTTAATCGCCTGTGGTGTGGCAAATTCGGCGGCAATCGCCAGATCACCCTCGTTCTCACGGTCTTCATCATCAACAATGATCACAAACTTACCGGCTCGAACATCGGCGATAGCGGTTTCAACGCTCGCGAATGGCATAAGGCGCCTCCCCAAGGAATTTCTCCACATACTTGGCTAGCACATCCACTTCGAGATTGACGCGACTACCAACTGGCTTGCGCGGCAAGGTAATATGCTGTTGCGTGTAAGCGACCAGCATAAATGTGAACGCATCAGGCAGAACATCCACCACCGTAAGACTCGTACCATCAACCGCGATGTAGCCTTTCGGCACGATATAGCGCAGCAATGCAGGCTCAGCCTCGACCGTCACCCAGAGGGAATCGCCTTCTGGACGGAACGAGCGGATCACACCGGTGCCATCCACATGGCCCTGCACAAAATGCCCGCCAATCCGACCATTGACCGCCAGCGAGCGTTCAAGGTTGACCCCGTCACCGGGCTGCACCTCGCCAAGGTTCGTTCGGCGCAGTGTCTCTGGCGAGAGACCAACCGTAAAGCTACCGTCGGTCAGGGCCGTAACAGTGAGACACGCTCCATTCACGGCAATGCTGTGCCCTAACGCAGTGCCTTCTAGCACTGTAACGGCTTGTACCGTCAGCGACCAGCCGCCTTCGGCTTGGCTTAACCGTTCGACGATCCCTATCTCTTCGATAATGCCGGTAAACATCGTTACACCTCTGGATAGATCACATCGGCCTGAATCCACACATCAGGCGCTGAGGAAGCATCAGTTGCGATCGGTTCAAGCTGGAACTGACCCAAACGCACTGCCTGCGCAATCGTCGCACAACCCAACCCGCCAACCGGCCCCGGCGCGTCGCGACCGCCGATAATCATGGGCGCGAGAAAGACCCACACCCGATCGACCAATCGGCTTGCGAAGAGCGCGCCAAGGAGTTCGCTGCCCCCCTCAACCAAGAGGCTCGTGAAGCCACGCCGACCTATTTCCGCAAGCAATGCCGGCAGGCTTACCCGACCCTGTTCATCGGCGGGCAACACCCACACCTCAACGCCGCGCGCAGCTAGAGCGCAGCGGTGATCGGCAGATGCCTGCGCCGTCGTCGCCAGCACCGTCTGGCCGGGCAACACTGGATCGAACACTTTAGCAGACAGTGGCGTCCTCCCGCGACTATCGGCGATAATGCGTACCGGATGGCGAATATCGCGCGGCAAACCCGGTTGATCGCCGATCAAGCGCGTGGTCAGAGAGGGGTCATCGGCAATCACCGTTCCCGCCCCCACCAGCACAGCATCGGTGACATTCCGCAGCGCATGCACACGCTGGCGCGAGGCAAGATTACTGATCCAGCGCGATTGGCCGGTGACGGTGGCGATCTTGCCATCGAGACTCATCGCAAACTTTGCAGTCACGAATGGCTGGCCGGTGGTAATATGCTTGAAATACGCCCGATTGAGTTGGTAGGCCTCGGCAGCGCAGAGACCGTGATGCACGCGAATGCCGGCAGCGGCAAGTTGGGCATGGCCTTTGCCATTCACCCGCGGGTTGGGATCCCCGATGGCGTAGTAAACCTCAGCAATACCGGCGGCGATCAGCGCATCAGTGCAAGGTGGAGTACGACCATAATGCGCGCACGGCTCAAGCGAGACGTACATCGTTGCCCCGTGCGCGGCTTCACCAGCAGCGCGCAGGGCTTCAATCTCAGCATGGGGCGCGCCAGCCCGATGGTGATAGCCTTCACCGACGATACGCCCATTGTTCACTATGACGGCGCCGACCATGGGGTTTGGACTGGTACGGCCTTCTGCTTGCCGCGCAAGTTCGAGCGCGCGGCGCATGTAGATTTGGTGCTGCGCAGACATAACGAAACCCCAAAGGAACGTTCTGGCGAACCTTGTTCCTTCGGGGCAATGCGAATCAGAACGTTCGGCATGCTGGTCACAGCCGCGTTCAATCGAAAACCCCGAACAAACAATGTGTTCGGGGCATGCAAACTATGCGCAACACGGCCCTAAGAAAAGCACGTAGAGCACACGTTGCAACGAACCCTTCTTTCATCCCGACTATACGGTCGGCCCCGGAATTTCACCGGATCGTGCAGATTGCCGGTTACGACAATCCGCTCGTGGGCTATACCACCGATCGGGAATTGCCTGCTGTTCACGCGATGGCGAACCTCAGACTCACCCTGCCCCGAAGGTTACGTATTGAGTTGTTACTCTATTGTACACCAACTAGCAAGCATGCGCAGCAGGCGTGCTCCCCTTCTAAGGAAGAGTGAGGCTCACTCCGCCAACGGGGGAGGGCTGGGGTGGGGGCTACCCAACAACCCATGCGCGCCTTCGCGTCAAAAATCTCCACGTCTTGACGGAGCCAGACAGCCGTCCGGCTTTACTCACTTCGCACTTTGCGTCAATCGTCTTTGTGTGTATCATTCGCCCTATGCACATCTTGCAACTCTACAAAGATTACCCGCCAGTGCAAGGCGGCATCGAAGGCCATCTGCAACTGCTCAGTGAAGGGTTAGCCTCCCGCGGCCACCGAGTCACAGTGCTTTACGTCGCACCGGGACGACAGGGCCGGCACGAATGGCGCAACGGCGTCGAACTGATCGCTACGCCACGTCTACTCACCCTTGCCCGCGCCCCCATCAGTCCGGCCCTGCTCTGGCAGGTAACCCGCTGCCGGCCCGACCTGATCCACTTCCACCACCCATATCCAGTTGGCGACCTCGCCCTGCTGGCCACTCGCGCGCCGCTCGTTGTCACTTACCATAGCGACATCGTGCGCCAGCGCGTGCTAGGTGCGCTCACGGCGCCGCTGATTCACCACACCTTGCGCCGCGCTGCTTGCATTATTGCCAGTAGCCCAGCGATCGTTCAATCATCGCTATGGCTGGCCCGCCACCGCGAACGAGTGCGAGTCGTGCCGTTCGGCCTGCCACCGCTGCCCTTGCCCGATCCGGCGCTCGTCGCCGCCTTGCGCCGCCGCTTCCCCGGCCCCAATGCGCTCTTCGTTGGCCGGCTGCGCTACTACAAAGGCGTTGATCGACTCGTGCGCGCGCTTGCGCTGCTCCCACGCGGCCATGCGATCATTGCCGGAGGGGATGCCACTGTGCGCGGCAGTGATCTCGCCCGCTTAGCGAACGAATTGGGCATAGGCGAGCGAGTGCATGTGCTCGGCGCAGTTGACAACGTGACGCTGCGCGCCCTCTACGCGATCGCTGATGTCTTTGTCTTGCCATCGGTTGCCCCCAGCGAAGCCTTCGGCATTGTTCAGATCGAAGCCCAAATGGCCGGGCTGCCGGTGATCTGCACCGAACTAGGCACCGGCACGAGCTATGTGACCATCCATGGCCGCACCGGTTTCGTCGTGCCGCCCGATAACCCGCCAGCGCTGGCCCGCGCTCTGGCCGAGCTGTTCGCCAACCCAGTTCGTGCCCGCGCATTGGGGCTAGCTGGACGGGAACGGGCGCTAGCCGAATTCCGCCTTGAACGCATGTTGGATCGGATCGAAACAGTGTACGCCGAAATCTGCAACCGCACGTAACCGCCATATTGCCTTATAATACCGGCGTGGAACCGAATATTGGACGGAGCAACTATTATGGAACGTTTTGCCGCCTACATTGACGCCAACCGGGAGCGCTTTCGCGTCGAATTGGCCGATCTGATTCGCTTACCCTCAGTTGCAGCCCAAAATCGCAACATTGCCGAAACCGCGGCGTTCGTTGCGCAGCGGTTGCAACAGCTTGGCGCCGAAACCCGCCTGCTCACTGCCGATGGCGGCAACCCCATGGTCTATGCCACAATCGGCAACGGCCCGCGTACCCTGCTGATCTACGACCACTACGATGTGCAACCGGCGGAACCGCTGGAGTTGTGGGACAGCCCGCCATTCGAGTTGACTGAACGTGACGGCAAGCTGTATGGGCGCGGCGTTGCTGATAATAAAGGTAACTTGATGCTGCGCATTCAAGCAATCGAGGCGTGGCTAGCGACCCAAGGCGAACTCCCGATCAACATCATCTTTGCCATCGAAGGCGAAGAAGAGACCAGCTCGCGCACCTTGCCGGCCATTTGCCGCGACTACGCCGATCTGCTGCGCGCCGACGGCTGTCTGTGGGAAACAGGCGGGGTCGATTTAAGCGAGCGGCCCACTGTCACCTGCGGCGCAAAGGGCATTCAATATGTCGAGCTGGTCGCACGCGGCGCCAGCTACGACCTGCACTCGTCGTATGCCACCTTTGTGCCCAACCCAGCGTGGCGGCTGACATGGGCACTCAACACGCTCAAAGGCCCCGATGGGCGGGTACGCATTCCCGGTTTCTATGATCGAGTGCGCCCCCCTTCAGCAGCCGACCTCGCCGCACTCGCCACTATTCCCTCCGGTGATGACGATGCCTTACTCGCCAGTTTTGGCTTGAGCGAATTTCTCGATGGCGTGCGCGGGATCGAGCGGCTGCGTCGCCATCTGTTTGAGCCGACCTGCACCATCTGCGGCCTCATCAGCGGCTACACCGGCGAGGGCAGCAAGACGGTGCTGCCGAATGAAGCGCGAGCCAAGATCGACTTCCGTCTTGTACCCGATATGGAACCGGCTGAAGTGTTACACCAATTGCGCTGTCATCTCGACGCGGAAGGGTTCAGTGATATTGAGATCATCGATCTCGGTGGTGAACATCCGGCCCGTGGCCCACTCGATGCGGCGATTGTGCAGGCCGCCGTCGCCTCGGCGCGTGAAGTGTATGGCAGCGAACCGATCCTCTATCCGACGATGGCCGGCACCGGCCCAATCTACCCGCTCTGCACCGCGCTCGGCACTCCGGTCGCCAGCGGCGCCGGCTGCGGCTACCACGGCGCCCGCGTCCATTCCCCCAACGAAAACATCCGCGTGGCCGATTATTGGCGTGCGATGCAATGGATGGGCAGCCTCATCAAACACTTCGCCCGGTAGAGGTACGGTAAGGGCACAGCGTTGCTGTGCCCTTACTGCCCCCGGAACCCCAACAACCGCATGCCGTTTAACGTCACTAACAACGATGCCCCCACATCGGCCAGCACCGCCATCCACATCGTGCCAAGACCGGCTAACACGAGCACAATAAACAGCAACTTAATGCCAATACTGAAAGTGACATTCGCCACAATGGTGCGCATCGTCCGCCGGCTCAACGCCACTGCAAACAGTAACTGGCGCAAATCACCGCCGAGCAACGTAATATCGGCGGTCTCCATCGCCTGCGTTGTGCCGCCAGCGTCAGCGCCGATCGCGATACCAACATCGGCGCTAGCCAGCGCCGGCGCGTCGTTGATGCCGTCGCCGACCATCGCGACCGCACCGTCAGACTGGCGCAACTCGCTCACCGCCTGCGCCTTGTCTTCCGGCAATAGGCCGGCGCGCACCTCATTGACACCGAGTTCGCCGGCAATTCGCTCGGCGGTCACCGGTTCGTCGCCGGTCAACATTACTACTCGCAAGCCCTGATCGCGCAAAGCGGCAATCGCGCTGCGGCTCTCTTCACGCACGGTATCAGCGACGGTTATCGTGCCACGATAACGACCATCAACCCCAACCATCAACGGCGTGCGCCCGAGTTGGCTATCGCGTTTCGCGGCAAGGCAGTGCCATTCATCGTGGGCCAATGTCTGATCAAACACTCGATGGCTTCCGATCATCACTTCGTTGCCGTTCACCACCCCCTGCACACCCTTGCCTACCAACGCCCGCACCTGTTCGGCTGGCGGCAAATCAAGACCGCGATTGGCAGCCGCGTTCACAATCGCGTGGGCCAATGGATGCTCCGAACGGCGCTCGACCGCGCCGGCCAGCGCCAGTAACTCATCACAAGCCTGACAATGACCTACTGGCGCAGCATCAGGCGCGCTGCACCCCACCGTGCGCAACGCCACTACTGCCGGCTTGCCGGTCGTCAGCGTGCCGGTCTTATCCACCGCCACCGTCTTCACCCGCGCTAGCGTCTCAAGGTAAGTGCCACCCTTAATCAACACCCCGTGGCGGGCTGCGACGCTGAGGGCGCTGACAATGCTCACCGGGATGCTGATCACGAGCGCACACGGGCATGCCACCACCAGCAGCGCCAGACCACGGTAGAGCCAGCCAAACGTATCGGGCGCAGGATTCCAGAACGGTTGACCAAACAAGAGTGGCGGCACCATCGCTACTAGCGCCGCTAGCGCCACCACCAGCGGCGTATAGTAACGGGCGAAGCGATCAACGAACCGCTGCACTGGCGCACGCCGCTCTTGCGCCTCTTGCACCAAATGGATCATGCGCGCCACCGAACTCTCGGCGGCAGGCCGCTCAACGATCACCTCAAGACACCCCTCCCCATTCATTGTTCCGGCAAACAGCGCATCACCCACACCCCGCTCGACCAACCGGCTCTCACCGGTCATCGGAGCCTGATTCACCAGTGAACTCCCGGCAGCCACCGTGCCATCAACCGGAATCCGCTCGCCGGGTTTAATCACAATCCGGTCGCCGGGACGCAACGCAGCCACCGGCACAACCTGCTCACCCGTAGCGGTGAGCAAGGTCGCCGTGGGTGGGGTCAACTCCAACAGACTGCGAATGGTATGGCGCGCACGGCTCGCCGTATAGCCCTCTAACGCCTCGCCGATCGCATACAGCACCATCACCAACCCCGCCTCGACATACGCGCCAATAATTACCGCGCCAACAGCGGCAATCGTCATCAGCGCATCAATGCTCACCTCGCGATTGGTGCGCAGCGTGCGCCACGCATTGCGCGCCACCAACGGCCCTACTAGCGCCAACCCACCTAACGCCAACCCATCAATCCACCACGCATCCCAACCTAACACCTCGTGTAACACCATACCCGGTAACACGAGCAGCAACCCGATCAGCGCTAATTGCGTCTCGCGCCGGCTGAGCATAAAGCGGAGAAAAGTCGGGGGAGGTTCAACCTTAGCTGTTGCCGCAGGCTCAGCTTCATACCCCAACTCGCGCACCCGCGCGATCACCGTTGCTGGGTCAACCTCACCGGTGACGTGCAACGTCTCGGTGGTGAAATTGAGGCTGCACAACCTCACCCCTTCCAGCCGGGCCACACCACGCTCAATCGAACGCGCGCAATCGGGACAATCCAAACCCTTAATCGTAAACTGCTGGTTGTTCATTGTAATACTTCCTCAGCAGTGCAAACATGCGGTTCATGCCCTCACTCTACTGCATTCAAGCACAAAGTCAAGGGGGATGAGTAAAAATGACACTATGTCTTAGGTATGAGGTGAGTGATACTTGAAAAGTAAGGCAGGACGTCCGTTGTATCGAGCTACGAAGTTGCAAAGGTGTTTATTTGGGTTACAAAATCTTTCGCACGAGAAAGTCAAAAGATCGTGGTTAAGCCACACTAATACAGAAAAGCCTAGCCTCTTGCTCCACCCCATCTACACCCCTTTGCGCCCTTCGCGTCTTTGCGTTATGTATTATGATATACTTGCACATGCAACCAAGTCGCTATCCGCCAGAAAGGCGAGGGATGAAATGACAAACCCAACGATTCGCATCGGGGTATTGACCAGTGGTGGCGATGCACCGGGAATGAATGCGGCAGTTCGGGCCGTCGTGCGAACCGGAATTAGTCGCGGCTGCGAGGTATATGCGATTTACGAAGGGTATCAGGGACTCATAGAGGGCGGTAAGCTCATTCGACGCATGGATTGGAGTTCGGTCGGTGGAATTATTCACCGCGGTGGCACCATCATCGGCACAGCACGGAGCGCCGAGTTTCGTACCCGTGATGGCCGCCGCCGAGCAGCGGCTAATCTGCTCATCCTCGGTATCGACCGACTGGTAGTTATCGGCGGTGATGGCAGCCTAACCGGCGCCGACATCTTTCGCCGTGAGTGGCCGGAGTTGGTGGCCGAGTTGGTTGATGAGGGCGAAGTTAGTAGTGAGAAAGCGGAAGCGCATCCCCATCTACGGATTGTTGGAGTCGTGGGCAGCATCGACAACGACTTTTGCGGCACCGATATGACCATTGGCGCCGATACAGCATTGCATCGCATCACCGAGGCGATAGATGCCATTAGCTCGACGGCGGCCAGCCATCAACGCACCTTCGTCATTGAGGTGATGGGCCGCAATTGCGGCTATCTGGCGCTAATGGGAGCCATCGCCGGTGGCGCCGATTGGGCACTTATTCCAGAAATGCCGCCCCAGATGGACGATTGGGAACAGCATATGTGCGATGTGCTGCGGATCGGGCGCGAGCAGGGCCGGCGCGATAGTATTGTAGTAGTCGCTGAAGGAGCATGTGATCGTCACGGTAGGCCGATCACTGCCGCTTATGTGAAAAAAGTCCTTGAAGAACGACTCGGCGAAGATACGCGGGTTACCATCCTCGGTCACGTGCAACGCGGCGGCGCGCCGAGTGCCTTCGACCGCTGGATGAGCTCGTTGCTCGGCGCAACAGCGGTCGAAGAACTGCTGGCCGCTGGCCCTGAGGCTGAACCCAAATTGATCGGTTTGCGCGAAAACCGGGTGGTGCGGTTACCGCTGATGACGTGTGTGACCGATACCCGGCAGGTAGCGGAAGCGATCGCTCAACATGATTATGAACGCGCTATGGCGCTGCGCGGCAACAGTTTTGTCGAAGCATATCGCACCCTCGGCACACTCATCCAGTCACAACCATCACCACCCGATCGCTTGCAACGTGGCCATCGCTTCGCTGTGCTGCACAGCGGCGGCCCGGCACCGGGAATGAATACCGCAGTGCGGGCTGCTGTACGGATTGGGATCGATCGTGGCCATACCATCCTCGGTGTGCGCAACGGTTTTCAGGGTCTGATTGATGGCGACATCTTCGAGATGGATTGGATGAGCGTGAGCGGTTGGGCGACGATGGGCGGGGCCGAGTTGGGTACCAACCGCAAGATTCCGCAGGGCAGCGAACTGTACCAGATCGCGCGCAATATCGAGCGCTTCGGCATTGACGGCATCTTGATGATTGGCGGCTGGGCCGGTTATCAGGCCGCCTACAAGCTCTACAGCGAACGCCATATCTTCCCGGCCTTCAATATTCCGATCATCTGCTTACCGGCCACCATCGACAACAATCTGCCCGGCTCCGAGTTGAGCCTCGGCGCTGACACGGCGCTGAACAGCATTGTGCAAGCGATTGATCGAATCAAGCAATCGGCAGTCGCCTCGCGCCGCTGTTTTGTGGTTGAGGTCATGGGCCGCGACTGCGGCTATTTGGCCCTGATGAGCGGGCTTGCCACCGGGGCCGAGCGGGTCTATTTGCCCGAAGAGGGGATTAGCCTGCGCACTCTGCAAACCGATCTGGACGAGATGACGGACTGGTTCAGGCGCGGCAAACGGCTGAGCTTGATAATTCGCAACGAAAAGGCCAATCCGGTATATACCACCTCGTTTATCTGTTCGCTGTTTGAGGAAGAAAGCGGCAAGCTGTTCGAGGTGCGGCAAGCGATCCTCGGCCACTTGCAACAAGGCGGCGATCCATCACCCTTTGACCGTATCCAAGCCACCCGCTTAGCCGTGCGCTGCATCGACTTTCTGATCGAACACACCGACCGGCGCCAGCCGGTGGGGGCATTTATCGGCTATCGCGGCGGCAAGGTGCAGTTCCACCAGCTCGATGATATGCCGCGGCTGATGGATCCGGTCTATGCCCGCCCCCGCGAGCAGTGGTGGCTCGAATTGCGCCAGATGGCCCAATTGCTGACTACCCCGCCATCGCCGCGACGGGTGGCAGACTGATGGCCGAGCGCACCTACGTGGTAAGCCGCGCCGAGGATAAGGGTAAGGGCGGGTGGGCAACCCGCCTCGAGACCCTCCCCAGACGGCTTGCCCGTACAGTGTACTTGGCTATCTAGACGCCCCACTATCCCCCGCCCATGCGAGCAGTGGTGGCTCGAATTGCGCCAGATGGCCCAATTGCTGACTACCCCGCCATCGCCGCGACGGATAGAAAACTAACGTGTGCGCACAATAGCAATGCTAGCCGTGCAGAGCGCAGCGAGCAAGCGGATAGATATCAGCACAAGGAGGTAAGCGTGGATTGGTCAGGGCGAACCGTAAGGGCAGGCGGGTTTAAAACCCGCCCCCTTCCCCTCTCACCACTTAAAACGGAATATCTTCGTCATCCAGCGGCTGGGGCTGGTTACGGGCAGGCGCACGGTTGGCCGGCGGGCGCGCCGCAGGCGGATTGTTGTTCGCCGAGCGTGGGCTAGCCGGTGGCGGCGTGCGGCGTACCGGCTCGTCAACCGGCTCGTCATAGACCGGTTCAGCATCGGGTACCGGCCCGCGCTCGCCCTTGGCCGAGAGAATAATCATATCTTGCGCAATCACCTCGGTAGTGTAGCGCTCTTGGCCGTCGCGATCCGTCCACTTCCGAGTTTGCAGCCGCCCCTCGATGTAAACGCGGGTGCCTTTGGTGAGATACTGATTGCAGATCTCACCCAATTTATCCCACGCCACGATGCGGAACCACTCAGTCTCTTCGTGGGAGTTACCGTCTTTGTCGCGCCACGTGCGGTTGCTCGCCACCCGGAAGGTCGTTACGGCGCTGCCTTGCGCAGTGTAGCGCATTTCCGGATCGGCGCCGAGATGACCCGTCAGTTGCACTTTGTTCAGATCCTTTGCCATCGTAACCCTCCTCGTCACTCGTGTGTCATCGTCCCAACAGTACCGAACCGAGCGAGAGCTTTCCCGCACGTTCTAGAACTATTGTGCGAATTATAACACCCGTTCTGCTGGCCGTCAAGCACATAGATTGCAGCTTGCTAACAATTATGATAAGCCGATGTCAAACCCGGCTTCAAGGTCGCGCCGCGAGTAGCGGCGAAAGGCGAGCACCGTCGTCGTGTGGCGCACTCCCGCAATGCGGGCAATGCCTCCCGGCACCGCCTCGTCGAGCGATTCGTAGTCGTTGACGCGCAACACCGCGATAATATCATAGTCACCCGTGACCGAATAGACTTCGGCAACATTAGGCAGTTCGGCAACCTCTTGGGCGATGTCGCTGATCCGTTGCGGTTCGCAGGTAATGAACACAAACGCTGTCACCATAAGCGCGCTCCTTTGCTCGCTGGCGGTTGTTTAGCTCCATCATACCAGATGAACGCGCCGGCTCAGTAGCATTTCAAAACGGCTCCGGTGGACGTGCGCGCCACAGCATTGGCGTGAGCCAGTACCAGAGCGTGTTGAGCAGTACCAACAGACCGACGATAAGTACGCTCAACCGCCCCCACCATCCTCGTCGCCAGAGTACGTCACAGGCAGCGGCAGCACCAATCGCGATTGCCCAGCCAAGCGCCATCAGGTAGCGCGGGCTATTTGAGATTTGGGTGATAAACGGCAGCGTCGCAAAGATGATCGCAACGACAAAACTCAATGCCATGAGACCGGTAGTGATCTGCCATCCTTGCCAACGGTTGAGCAGCCAAAGACCGCCTAGCGCGAAGGGCAGAGGAAAGAAGCCATAGTGGGCTATCAGACCGGCTTGCCAGAGCGTGCGCCAGAGTGTTTCACGACTGGCCGGTGCTCGTCCGGCGACAGCCGGGAGACCGCCACTGCGCACTCTTTCCAGTTGGTCGAGGAATATCGGTAAGTAGGCACTGTAGAAGAAGACTATCGCTATCAATGCACCGCAACCGATAGCAATTGTTAGCGGCCAACGCACCCGTTGCGCCCACGCTGTGCCACGCCAGCCGGCACCCCAAACGATGGCGATCAACAGGGCAAAGAGTGCGCCACTGCTGAGTAAGAAGCCAAAATGACCGAGAAAGACCATTGCACTGAGCGCAGCGATACCTAGCACCCATTCACGGCTGTATTGTCCAGCTTGCCAGTCTTCCCATGCTCGGATTACACCCCAGATCAGCAATAGATAGAGCGCCTGCGTGATGATGTGCGTATCGAATGACCACCACGTGGTGAGGTAGGTCGCCGCCGTGAAGATGTACACGCCCGCTGCCAACAGCGCCGATCGTGGCGGTAAGACACGGCGGGCAATGACGTAGATGATCAACCCGCTCAAACTATCGGCTAAAGCTGCACCGATCTGTAAGACGAGCGGTGTTTCAACGCCCAGTAGCCGTAGTGGCGCGAGCAGGAAGTAAGCACCCGGTGGATAGGGAAAGTCGATACCACGATTGTTAGAGACGATTGTTATCAATCCACCAAGCGCTTCATGGAATCGGTTGGTGTGAAAGCCGATGTCACCGGGCATACTGGTAGGATAGAAGCGGCCACCGATGCGTGTGGCAAAGGCAATCGCAACCATCGCAGTGAGTGTGCCGTCAATGCCGGCCGGCCATGATTGACCCCGAAGCCATATTTGCACACCAATGGCCAGCGGATAAGTCAGTGCGAGCGCCGCAAAGGCCGCTTCGGCCCCGAAAGCCCAACGGACTGGGTCAAACAGGATGGCAAGACTGAGCGCACCAATTGCCATTGCTAAACTCCAACCGGCCCACCGATCCAAGGTACGTGCGAGAGTCAGCCAGCCAAGCACAACAGCTCCGACCCACCACGCTAATCGATCAACCGCCGGCCACACCCAGCCTTGCGAAACTGTCGCAATGGTGATGTGTGCTAGTGGCAAACCGAGCCAGCGTGGGTCTTGGGGTGGTTGAAAGGTGTCGCTTACGATCCGGATGCGGAGATTGCCATCCGCCGCTGCCGGTACCAGCAGCCATTGCCGACTACCGCTGCGCCTGACCGGTATTTCGGCTAGCAGATGTTCGTTCTGCCACACCTGATATGTTGTTGGTGCTATCGAAACAATGCGCTCATCGATCGGCAACCAGTGAAACTCGACGAGTGCCGCCTGTGTTCCAAAACCGGGTAGCGTAATCTTAGAGTTGCCGCCGCTCCAGCGGTAGCTGCCATACAGTCCTTGTTCAGCGGTATTGAAGTCACGCAGAAACGGGAGATCGGTATGACCAATCCCCTCTTCATACCCGACGTCAATCACATATTGGTGAGGTAATTGGGCTGAGAGCAGCGCTGCCGCGAGGAAGCAGACCAGCGCTATCCAGAGCGCCGGCGCGCGCAATGCGCGCCATTCTTGGGCGATAAAGTTCATGATGATGTGATGCATAAACGGTACGGTTATCGAATACCTTGCCCTATTATGCAAAAAGTTGCAGCCTCGTGACAGGCAATCTGCTATCAGTGTAGCTCATATCGCCTGATGGCTAGGCACACCGCTCATTGCTGCGCCGCGCGTAGGGTCAGAACGGCGCAGCAATCTCCTCCAAGCACGGACGATGGCCGCTCACTCCGTGTCGCTCAGGTGGGAGATTGCTTCGGTTGGGCGGCACCCAACCCGGCTAAGTGCCGCCACCCCTCGCAATAACAGTGGAACTACGCCCTGCTTCCTCTTTGTCATTGCGAGCTGCGCAAAGGGGCACAGCATTGCCATGACCCGCGCGGTGCAACAATCCACCACGCGGGCGAGAGGCCCCCTGCCCGCCTTGGACATCGTCTTGCCGGCTCATCATGACCTTGCAAAACATCGCATCAGCCACAGCCGGAGACCGCTGCGGGCGCACCACGCTCTCGCAACGGCAATCGCACACATCTCCTCCCCCGCCAAGTCAGCAAAAAGAGAGAAGGGCGCATGATGTCGCCCTTCCCCTCCGCTGCTACCGCCAATGGCGTCCCACTTCGCGCTTACGACAGCGAATCGCTCTCGCCGTCCTCCGGCTCGTCGTGATCGCCGTCGCCCGACAACAGCTCCTCCAGCCGCGCCCGCAACAGGGCATCGTTGTCGCTTTCCGGCGTCGCGTGACCGTTCTTGTCCGACAATTGGGCGGCGTGCGGCGCTTCCGCCGGCTTCTCTTCGGTCTGCTGCACCTCTTCGAGCATACGCGCCATTTCGCTGATCAGATCCTCGTGCGGACGTTCAAGCCGCTTCTCGATACCGGTACCGGCCGGGATGAGCTTGCCGATAACGACATTCTCTTTCAAGCCGCGCAGGTAATCGACCTTGCCTTGAATCGCAGCATCAGTCAGCACGCGGGTCGTTTCTTGGAACGAGGCCGCCGAAAGGAAGCTGTCAGTGTTGAGCGAGGCCTTGGTAATGCCCAGCAACACTGTTGCCGCCGTCGCCGGATCGCCGCCTTGACTGACGATGTCGTTGTTGAGACGGCGGAACTCGGTGCTGTCGATCAGCTCACCGGGCAGCAGGCCGGTGTCACCCGGCTCTTCGATCCGCACCCGGCGCAGCATCTGGCGCGCAATCACTTCGATGTGCTTGTCGTTGATGTTTACGCCTTGCGAGCGGTAGACCTTCTGCGCCTCGTTGACCAAATAGCGCTGCACCGCCTCGCGGCCCTGCAACTCCAACAGCTCTTGCGGATTCGCACTGCCGTCGGTCAACTGCTGACCAGCCATCACCCGCTCGCCATTTTCTACGCGAATACGAGCATTGTGCGGTACGACCAGCTCGCGTTCCTCGTGGTCTTCCTGACTGACCACAATCCGGTCAGACTGAATGAAGGCTTTGCCCGTGAGGCGAGCAACAATCTGCGCTCCACCCGGCCCTTCGGCGATCACCTGACCTTCATGCACCTCACTCTCGTGCTCGATAGTCGGGGTGAAGCCGCGCCCAAGCGGATACTCGTCAGTGTAGACATCGGTCGAGACAATACGGATCGTGCGTACACCCTCATCGTCACGGATAATCTGCACCACGCCATCGATTTCAGCGAGCAGCGCCTTACCCTTCGGCACGCGAGCCTCGAAGATCTCTTGCACACGGGGCAGACCCTGCGTGATGTCGTCGGCGGAAGCCACACCACCGGTGTGGAAGGTGCGCAACGTGAGCTGGGTGCCCGGCTCGCCGATCGACTGGGCAGCAATGATGCCAACCGCCTCGCCGATTTCGACCAGCTTACCGGTGGCCAGATTGCGCCCGTAGCACAGTCGGCACAGGCCATGCTCGGCTTGGCAAGTCAGCGGCGAGCGCACGAACACCGACTCTTGACCAGAAGCTATGATCGTAGCGGCCAACTCTTCGTCGATTTCAGTGTTGCGATCCGCAATTAGTTCGCCGGTCGTTTTGTGATAGATCGGTGCGGCGAGGATACGACCCAGCATTCGCACTTGCAGCTTCTCCATCAACTCGCTATCGTCGGCGCTGTGGAGCCACAAGCCCTCTTCGGTGCCGCAGTCTTCGATCGTGATAATCACATCTTGCGCCACATCAACCAAGCGGCGAGTGAGATAGCCGGCGTCAGCGGTGCGCAGCGCGGTGTCGGCCAAACCCTTGCGCCCGCCGTGGGTCGAGACGAAGTAGTCGAGCACCGAGAGGCCCTCGCGGAAGTTGGCCTTAATCGGCAGTTCGATGATCCGACCGGTCGGATCAGACATCAAACCGCGCATCCCAGCCATTTGCGAGATCTGGTTGATGTTACCGCGCGCGCCCGAGGTTGACATCATTGCCACCGGGCCGAAGGGGTTGAGATTCTCCTTCACGGCAGCAATCGTCTGCTTGGTCGCCTCTTGCCAGATTCGCACCACCTCTTGGTAGCGTTCCTCTTCGGTGATCAGCCCGCGGCGGAACTGCTTTTCAACATCGGCAACCAGTTGCTCGGCCTCGCGTACAATATCGTACTTCTTGGCCGGCACTTCGATGTCGTCAATACCGATAGTCATACCGCCGAGGGTCGCATAGCGGAAGCCAAGCGCCTTGATCCGGTCGGCCTGCTGCGCCGTCATCTCTGACCCGTAGATGCGGGCCAGCTCTTGCACGTGCTTATTGCCGTGCGAAGCGCGCACCTCATTGAGCTGCTCTTCGCTCAGATTGCGCAGATTGGTGTAGTACTGATAGCAATCGGCGATGATCTCCTTGAGACCCTTCTTGTCGATCAGGCGATTGCGGAATCGTAGCGGCTTTTGCAGCTCGTTGTTGAGCAAGACCCGCCCGATGGTGGTCTCGATCACCATGCGCGGCGTTCCATCGGCAGCGGGAGGCAGCTCCCGCACCGGACGGTCGCTCTTACCAGAAATAGCGCCATTCATGCGGATCCAGATTGGCGCTTGGATATCGATCAAACCCTTCTCGTAGGCCAACATCGCTTCATCAATTGAGGCAAAACGCTTACCCGATCCCTTCGCACCATCACGCACCATGGTCAGGTAATAGCATCCCAGCACGATGTCCTGCGAGGGGGTGATAATCGGTTCGCCGTGGGCTGGGCTAAGCAGGTTATACTTGCTCAGCATGCGGGTGCGGGCCTCTTCCTGCGCCTTGCGCGAGAGCGGCACGTGTACCGCCATCTGGTCACCGTCGAAGTCAGCGTTAAACGCGGCGCAGACGAGCGGGTGCAGTTGGATGGCCGACCCCTCGATCAACTTGGCTTCAAACGCCTGAATCGAGAGCCGGTGCAGCGACGGCGCGCGGTTGAGCAGCACCAGATAGTCTTTAATCACCTCTTCGAGCGCATCCCAGACCTCAGGACGCACCCGCTCAACGGCGCGCTTGGCGTTCTTGATATTGTGTGCCACACCCCGCTCGACCAGCCGACGCATCACGAACGGCTTAAACAGCTCTAGCGCCATCTTCTTGGGCAGACCGCACTGGTGCAATTGCAGGTTTGGCCCGACCACGATCACCGAGCGGCCCGAATAGTCTACCCGCTTACCGAGCAGGTTTTGGCGGAAGCGGCCCTGCTTGCCCTTCAGCATATCGCTCAGGCTCTTCAGCCGATGCTTCCCTTTGCCACTGACGGCGCGCCCGCGGCGACCATTGTCAATCAACGCATCAACCGCCTCTTGCAACATACGCTTCTCATTGCGCACGATAATTTCAGGCGCATTGAGTTCGATCAGCCGCTTGAGCCGGTTGTTGCGGTTGATCACCCGGCGGTAGAGATCGTTCAGGTCACTGGTGGCAAAGCGACCGCCGTCGAGCTGCACCATCGGGCGCAGGTCGGGCGGAATCACCGGCAGCACGGTGAGGATCATCCACTCTGGGCGATTGCCGCTCTTGCGGAACGCCTCCACCACGCGCAGGCGCTTGGTCGCCTTCTTGCGGCGCTGGCCCTGTGAGGTTTGCACCTCCATTTGCAGTTCCTCAGCCAGCTTTTCGAGATTCACGGTGCGCTCGATCAATTCCCGCACTGCGCCAGCACCCATATCGGCGCGGAACACGCCGGGCGCAATATCGCGCAATTGGCGATACTCGGTCTCGGTGATAATCCGGCCCACTTTGAGATTATCAAGCTGTTCGAGCTTCTCCTTCTCTTCGCGCACGAGGTTATCAAGCTCGCGCTGGAGCCGCTCTTGCAACCGCTCTTGCTCTTGGGTCGCCTCATACGCCTTGCGTTCACGCTCGGCGTCGGTCAGCATCTCGGCATCGGCCAGATCGCGGCGGCGGCGCTCTTCGAGCACTTCCAGCTCTTGCTCAACCAATTCATCGAGCTGGTCGAGGGTATTGTCGTTAATCGGCTCACCCTCTTCGACCACGGTCACGCCACGGAAGATAATATCTTCGTCGGCGAGCGTGCCGCTCATCTCTTCCAACCGCTCGCGCAGTCGCTCGGCCTCGTTCGCGATCTCATCGCGCAACCGGCGGTACTCCTCTTCGATCTGGCGCTGGGTGCTGCGCTGAGCCGTCTCCATCCCGCCAAGGTCTTGGGTGAGCTGCGTGCTCAGTTCGATCCGCTTCTCTTCAGCTTGGCGCTGAATCTTCTCGCGGCGAGCGGCGTACTCCTCCTGAATCATCTCGCGCGCCACCTGCAACATGTCCTCTTTCACCTCGACAATGATGTACGAGGCAAAATAGAGCACGCGCTCGAGATTGCGCGGCGAGATGTCAAGCAACAGGCCGAGCCGTGACGGAGTGCCTTTGACAAACCAGATGTGGCTGACCGGCGAGGCCAGACTAATATGACCCATACGCTCACGGCGCACCTTAGCCCGCGTCACCTCGACGCCGCACTTATCGCAGACAACGCCCTTATAGCGCACGCGCTTGTACTTGCCGCAGAAGCACTCCCAGTCTTTGGTTGGGCCAAAGATGCGTTCGCAGAACAAGCCGTCGCGCTCAGGCTTGAGCGTGCGGTAATTGATCGTTTCAGGCTTGGTGACTTCGCCATGCGACCACGATCGGATATCCTCAGGCGAGGCGAGACTGATCCGAATGGCGTTGAAGTCGTTAATTTCCAGCATGTGGGCTTACTCCTGTAGCGGAAGCGTACCGCCAGACTCCACGCGCCCAGCGCGGCTAGCCCGCGTTGGCGCAGCTATTGGGTCAGATCCGTTTTGTTCGGCGTAGCCGGGCAACGGGATGTACCGTCGCCCGGATGAGGATTGAGTGGTTAGAACTCGCCGCGCTCCATGCCGCTCAGGTTGATGCCTTCGAGCGCGCCGATGTCGCTGTCGAGGTCATCGCTCAGCTCAACCGGCTTCTCATCGGCGCTCAACACCTCGACGCTGAGACCAAGGCTTTGCAGCTCCTTGATCAGCACCTTGAAGCTTTCGGGCACGCCAGCCTCTTGGATCGGCTCGCCCTTCACGATCGCCTCGTAGGTCTTGACGCGGCCAACCACATCGTCGGACTTCACTGTCAACATCTCTTGCAAGGTGTAGGCCGCCCCGTATGCCTCCAGCGCCCAGACTTCCATTTCACCGAAACGCTGGCCGCCAAACTGGGCCTTACCGCCGAGCGGTTGCTGAGTCACGAGGCTGTAGGGGCCGGTCGAACGGGCATGGATCTTATCTTCGACAAGGTGGGCCAGCTTAAGCATATACGCGTAGCCGACCGTCACCGGATGATCGAACTTCTCGCCGGTGCGTCCATCGTAGAGCGTCACCTTACCGTCGGCAGGCAACCCGGCCTGCACCAGCAGATCTTTGATCTGATCCTCGTGCGCACCATCGAACACCGGCGTGGCGACCCGAAAGCCGAGGCGAGCAGCGGCCCAACCAAGGTGGGTTTCAAGAATCTGGCCGATATTCATACGCGACGGCACACCAATCGGGTTGAGAATGATGTCCACCGGGCGGCCATCAGGCAAGAAGGGCATATCCTCGATTGGCAGCACCCGCGACACTACACCCTTATTGCCGTGGCGACCGGCCATCTTGTCGCCGGCGCTGATCTTGCGCTTCTGGCAGAGCAGCACGCGCACGGTCTGATTGACGCCGACCGGCAGTTCAGCGCCTTCGCTACGCGAGAAGACCTTGACATCGATCACCTTGCCGCGCACACCGTTAGGCACGCGCAATGAACTATCCTTCACCTCGCGCGCCTTCTCGCCGAAGATTGCACGCAGCAAACGCTCCTCAGCCGTCAGGTCAGTCTCACCTTTCGGGGTAATCTTGCCAACCAGAATATCGTTGGGCTGCACCTCGGCACCGATGTAGATAATACCGCGCTCATCGAGATTGCGCAGGCTCTCTTGGCCAACGTTAGGAATATCGCGAGTAATCTCTTCAGGGCCAAGCTTGGTATCGCGCGCCTCCACCTCGTACTTCTCGATATGGATCGAGGTGAAGATATCTTCGCGCACCAGCCGCTCGCTGACAAGGATCGCGTCCTCGAAGTTACCGCCTTCCCACGGCATGTAGGCGACCAACACATTCTGGCCGAGGGCTAGTTCTCCTTGATCGGTGCTCGAGCTATCGGCGATCACCTCGCCGGCCCGCACCCGCTGCCCGCGCACCACTGCCGGACGCTGGTTAATGCAGGTATCTTGGTTGCTGCGCATGAACTTGCGCAAGCGATACTCGGTCTGCGTGCCGTCATCCTCTTCCACCACGATCCGGCTGCTGGTGGCGCTGACCACGACGCCATCGCGGCGCGCGACCACTACCTGACCGCTATCGCGGGCAGCGCGATACTCCATACCGGTGCCGACGATCGGCGCGTCGGGCCGCAGCAACGGCACCGCCTGCCGCTGCATGTTCGACCCCATCAGCGCGCGGTTGGCGTCATCGTGCTCAAGGAAGGGGATGAGCGAGGTCGAGACGCTTACCACCTGCTTAGGCGACACGTCCATATAGTCCACCCGCTCAACCCGCTCGGTGACGAAATCCTCGCCAAAGCGGCACGAGACGGTTGTTTCGAGGAAGCGGTTATGTTCGTCGAGCGGTGCGTTGGCCTGCACAATCACAAAGCGGTCTTCTTCATCGGCGCTGAGGTAATCGACCTCTTGCGACACCACCGGGCGAATCTTGATATGCTTGATCGGTAATGCGACGATCCGCTCGGCCAAGGCACGGTTAATCTCGGTGCCAGCCTCGGCGATCACCTCATCGGTATCGGGATCGACAATATCCTCGCGCAGAATCTGGCCACGCAACAAACCGATCGTAATCTGGCGGGCAATCTGGTCATCAACCCGCGTACCCTTCGCCGCAATCAGCTCACCGGTGCGCAGATCGCGCACATCGCGGAGCAGAATCCCCTTTTCTTTCCAGACTTGCACGTTATCAACGCTGTTATACACCTTGCGGTATGGCGTCTCAAGGAAGCCCATCTCGTTGACGCGGGCGAAGGTGGACATCGTGCCAATCAGACCGATGTTCGGCCCTTCCGGCGTTTCAACCGGGCAGATGCGGCCATAGTGCGAGTGATGCACGTCGCGCACTTCAAAGCCGGCCCGATCACGCGAAAGACCACCGGGGCCGAGAGCTGAGAGACGGCGCTTATTGGTCAACTCAGCGAGCGGATTCGTCTGATCCATAAACTGGCTCAACTGCGACCCGCCAAAGAACTCGCGCATCGCCGCCACCACCGGACGAATGTTGATCAAGCCATTCGGAGTCGCACTAGCCGGCTCTTGCAACGACATACGCTCCTTAACAACCCGTTCGAGACGGAGCAGACCAACGCGGAACTGCTGCTGGATCAACTCGCCGACGGTGCGTACCCGCCGATTACCGAGGTGGTCAATGTCGTCAGGACGACCGTGGCCATTGTTCAGCAGAATAATCTGCTCGACAATGCGGAAGATATCGCGCGGCAGCAGCACCCGCACGCTCAGATCGGGCGCCTTTGCGCTATCGCGGCGGGCATCGCGCTCCCAGAGGTTCTTGTTCAACTTATAGCGGCCCACCTTCGCCAGATCGTAGCGACGCGGGCTAAACAGCAACGACTCGATCAGCGAACGCGCATTCTCAAGCGTCGGCGGATCACCGGGGCGCAAGCGCTTGTACAGCTCAAGCAGCGCCTCTTTCGCATTGCGCGACGGATCTTTATCGAGCGTCGCCTGAATATATGGGTGCTCGGCCACCGTGTCAACGTGGCGGAACAGCTCGATCAACTGGTCGTTGTGGCCATACTTGTCCAACTCGTTGTCTGGCGCCCAGCGCCCGCTGCCATCTTCTTCGGCCAACCATGCACTAATCGCGCGCAGCAGAATCGTGACCGGAATCTTGCGCTTGCGATCAACCTTGACGCTAATCACATCGCGCTTGTTGGTCTCGAATTCCAGCCATGCGCCGCGGTTCGGGATCAGCTTGGCCGTATGCAACGAACGTCCGCTGGTCGGATCCTTCTCATCTTTGAAATAGACGCCGGGCGAGCGGATCAACTGCGACACCACCACCCGTTCGGCCCCATTATAGACAAAGGTGCCATTGTCGGTCATCATCGGGAAGTCACCGAGAAAGATCTCTGACTCCTTAATTTCCCCGGTGGTGAGAATGCGCAATTCCACCCGTACCCGCAATGGCGCGGCATAGGTCAGATCACGTTCGCGGCACTCGAACTCGTCGTAACGCGGCTCGCCGAAGGTGTAGTCGCGAAAATGAAGCTCAAGGTTCTTACCGGTAAAGTCGGTAATCGGCGAGATCTCGTCGAAGAGTTCACGTAGCCCCTCGCGTTTAAACCACTCAAAACTCTTGAGTTGGGTTTCGATCAGCAACGGCAGATCGATCGTGTCCTTAATCCGGGCAAACGAACGACGTTCAATCCGGCGCGACCGGCGACCATCGGCGCCCGGGTCGATCGGGGCGATCAGCGGCTGAAGGACCACGCTCTCAATCAACGGGGGCATACGCACCTCTCTTCTATCACTTGCGGTTATGCTATCGGCGCTCCGTGGCAACCAGTTTCGTCAAAAAAACAGAAACAGCCGACCTGCCGCTCTCCCTTCAGCGGGTTACCGGCAGACTGGCACACTTCTCGTTCGCTGTTCAATATTCGTTACGCCCCGCACGGGGACTTCCTGCTATCGTGTTACTCACGCTTGTCGGCGCGCATCTTATAGATCGCGAAAGACAATGATACCACGTACTTACGAAAAGATCAAGGAGGTTTTTAAGCGAGTCTGTACCTTGTTGTAGGTAGTATACCATGAGTAGAGAGATTTGGCCCTCACCCCCACCCCCGCTCCCACTGGCTAGGCAACGGCGGGCAACGCACTGGCCGCAGAGGCTTTAACCGCACAGGCACCAAGTGTGCACCGGCCGCAGAGGGTTTTTGGGTTACCATTCAGCCCCTCTCTCACTGACGAGGGAGAGGGGGCCGGGGGGCAAGGGCCTGCCTTATGCTCACGCCAACGCCGGCTGGCGGCGACTGGCGTATTGCCGGCGCAGCCATTTCTCAAGCTCGATCAGGAGGTAACCGATCAAGGCCATCGTGATAATCTTCCCCCAAGCTTCGAGGCTGATCGGCGCGCTATACATAATCTGGTTCATCCACGGTAGATACGTGAAGGATAGTTGCAAGAGGATCATCACCCCAACCCCAACAAACAGCCAACGGTTGCTGAACACGCCAATCTGGAACATTGAATGGGTAAGTGAGCGGCAGTTCAGGAGGTAGCATAGCTCAATCATCACAATCACATTCACCGCCACCGTGCGCGCTTCGGCGAGGCTGGCGCCGGCTTGCAATTCCCATTCAAATAGCGTGAAGGCGCTGATGACGATCAGTAACCCGACCGCTAATGTGCGCCAGAGTAAGGTGCTGTCGAGGATTGGAGCATCAACCTTGCGCGGCGGACGTTGCATGATCCCCGGTTCTTTGCGCTCAGCCGCCAGCACCATGCCTAGCGCGGCAACCGTAGCCATATTCACCCACAAGATTTGCACCGGCAAGACGGGCAAGACCGATCCGATCAGGATGGCGGCCAGAATGACTAACCCTTCGCCGACGTTGGTAGGCAGCGTCCACGCAATGATTTTGGTCAAGTTATCGAACACGCCGCGCCCCTCTTCCACTGCCGCTTCGATGGTGGCGAAGTTGTCGTCGGTCAGTACCATATCCGCCGCCTCACGCGCGACATCGGTACCCATCAAGCCCATCGCAATGCCAATATCGGCCTGTTTGAGCGCCGGCGCATCGTTGACGCCATCGCCGGTCATTGCCACAATATGGCCACGCGCTTGCAGCGCTTGTACCAGTCGCAACTTCTGTTCAGGAGTAACCCGAGCAAAGACGGTGGTATGTTCGGCAGCGTCAATCAACTCTTTATCATTCAACACCTCTATGTCGCGTCCGGTCAATACCGACGGCTTACGACCTCGATCGAGACCGATCTGCTCGGCAATCACCGCCGCAGTGAGCGCATGATCGCCGGTAATCATCTTCACCCGGATGCCGGCCTCTTGGCAGGCCCGCACAGCAGTGATCGCTTCAGGACGGGGCGGATCAACCATGCCTTGCAGACCGAGGAAGGTTAACCCGCTCATCACATCGTGATGCGAGATCGAGTCAGTGCCGGGGGGCGGGCACCCGCGAGCAAACGCCAACACACGCAATCCTTGCCCGGCCAAGGCTTCAGCAGCGCGATGGATAGCGGCGGTGTCACATGGCACACAATGACCGTTCCTATCGAGCATCGTCGTGCAGCGGGCCACGATCGCCTCGACTGACCCTTTCACGTAGACGACCCGCTCGCGAGCGGGGCCGGCATCGTGCAGTGTCGCCATATACTGATGTTCCGACTCAAAGGGGATGCTGTCGAGCCGCGGTAGCCATTGCTCTTGGTGAAGGCCAGCTTTGTAGGCGACGACTAGTAGCGCACCTTCAGTCGGATCACCCCGCACATCCCAACGGCCATCTTGCTCGATCAGTTCACTATCGTTGCAGAGCAGACCGGCGCGTAGGCATTCCGCCAACGCCGGATGCTCCGCCACTGCCACCGGCGCACCGTGAAGCGTGATTTCACCGTCTGGTTGGTAGCCTGAGCCGGTAGTGGCGAATGTTTCACCACCAGCGATAATCTGCTGCACCGTCATTTGGTTCTGAGTCAGCGTGCCGGTCTTGTCCGAACAGATCACCGTCGTGCTGCCCAGCGTCTCAACTGCCGGCAGCTTGCGAATGATCGCCTGCCGACGCGCCATGCGCACCACGCCGATTGCAAGTGTCACCGTGACCGCAGCGGGCAACCCTTCAGGGATGGCACTCACTGCCAGCGCAATCGCGGCAATCAAGGTGTCGATCAACGGCTGCCCGCGCATAAAGCCGATCACTATCGTCATCGCGGCGAAGCCGAGGATCACAAAGAGGAGCAATCGGCTAAACTCGGCGATCTTGCGGGTAAGCGGGGTTTGCAGATCGTGCGCGGTAGCGATGAGTTGCGAGATGCGACCTACTTCGGTTTGATTGCCGGTCGCGACCACAATCCCCATCCCTTGCCCATACGTCACCAAGGTTGAGGCATAAGCCATCGTCACCCGATCGGCCAGTGCGGTATCAGCTTCGAGGGCAGCATGGGCATCTTTGCTCACCGGCACCGACTCGCCGGTCAGCGCCGCTTCAGCAATCTGCAAATCGCGGGTATGGATGAGGCGCAGATCGGCAGGCACACGATCGCCGCTATGCAAGATCACGAGATCGCCGGGAACCAGCTCGGCGGCAGAGATGCGCATCGTCTTGCCATCGCGCACCACTGTGGCTTCCATCTTCATCGCGCGGGCCAATGCCTCGATCGCCTTTTCAGCCCGGCTTTCTTGAATGTAGCCGAGAATGACGTTCACAAGCACCGCACCAAAGATAATCGCGGCGTCAACCGGGTCTTTGAGCCACAGCGTGATCACGCTAGCAACCAGCAAAATGTAGAGCAGCGGATTATGAAACTGCAACAGAAAACGCATCAACGGACTTTTGCCGCCTTTGGCCGTGATCACGTTCGGTCCGTACTGTTTGAGCCGACGGGCTGCTTCGTCAGCGCTAAGACCGTGGCGATCGTGGCTGGCCAGCGTTGCCATCACATATTCTGGCGACTCGCTGTGCCACAGTTGGTTGGGAGTGACGTGAGTCGGTGGAGCAACCATGCCTTCTCCTTTCTCCAACAGATGGTTAAGAAGCAAGACTGCTCAATACCTAACCAGTCAACCGTTTACCGGAAAGCATTGACAGAGACTGTCCCAGCGCTTTGAACAGCGCCGAAAGCAAGAAGGAGCTTGCTTTCAGTATATACCGCAAGCTGATGCGGTATCATTGAGATTGCGTTATCGTTGGGTAACTGGGGACGGAGGGAGTTGGCGATGCTCTTGGGATTGTGATGAACAGTGAGCAGTCAAGTGGCGATTGCCGATACTGTGGGTTATCACTCCGGGACACCCTGACAATGTGGAGTATAGCAGTTTGACTGCCGCACTCCGCGCGAGCAAAGGCATGGACCATACCTGCCAATACGATCAATCTTCGCCATCGGGCCGGGTAGGTCAGCTATGCAATAGGGATGCCATAACGTCAACTGGAACAAAACGTTCTTGGCCGAGTATAAATACGCTGTCACAACAGGAGCCATAGGAAAGCGCGCATCAGCGTTCCATCGTCATGCAAGACTGGTTGTGATCGCACATATCACGCATGATAGCGGTGATCGCTGTTTCTAGGACTGTTCGGTTTTGGGTTGCGGTCAGCTATACCGCAGCAAGATCCACGCTGAAATATTTAGATAAGTTTATCTCGCATGCCGGCAATATCTTTCCAAGGAACGTGCGGATAGCGGCCGCGTAGCTCGGGTGTAACATATTTCGCCGCTTCCTCGATAATTTCGAGCTGGCGAATGACACTATCTTGAACGAACGGCTGAGCCAAGCATACCGCTTCATCAAGTTGGGCGATGTAGCTTTCCACTTTAGCGATCGCATCAAGAACATGCTAAAGATAGATGGCATCATTGCGCTTCATACACTACCTGAAGGTCGCGCAACACCGCAGAGCGAAGATACGGATGCAATGACTGCTCGGTCACAAGATCGACCGGCGTTCCTAACGCTGCGGCAAGCTGCCGTTCGAGGCCGACTAACGTCAGCAAACTCTTCGGTTTGGCAAAACGAACCAGCACATCAATATCACTGCTGGATGTAGCCTCGCCACGCGCAGTCGAACCGAAAACGCCAATCATAATGGCATCGTTCACCCGGCAAATATCGATCAGATGTCGCTTAACTTGCCGGCTGTTACGCCTACATAGCATGTGAGCGTGGGCCTACTCTTGTGTTTCCATGGAGGATCAAACACCTCGCACGTAGGCAATCCCACTCTCACCCCTGCCAGCGCACCCGTTCGCGCCGCGCCAGATGGGCCGGCCCCGTGACAATGGTGATGGCTAGGGCGATCAGGATCTGCGCCACGGCTAAGGCCACAATCGACCCACCGATCGCCGTTACAGCCGTATTGAACGCGACATGAAACAGCGTCACCGGCAAGAGGCTGCCGGCGGTACCGTTGTAGAGCCACGTATAGATCACTGCACCGGAAATAGTACCTGCCAACCATGGAAAAAACGGGTAATTCGCCATCGGATTGCCGATCCAAAAAAAATTGGCAAATGCCATAGCCCCCATAATCCACCAACGATCACGGTGGCTGCCAGCGCATTGTAGCGTTGCTGCCAGTGCGGTAAGGCAAACCCGCGCCAGCCAACCTCTTCCCACGGATTAGCCAACAGCGAGCTAATCAGCGCAGCGATGACCACCACGACCCGTTCGTCTTGCGGTGCCAGCAGATCGTCCGGCCAACCTAACAGCGCGGCAAACGTCCTTGCCAACCCTGCGATCATCAGCGGCCCGCCAACCGCCGCCAGATACCAGATCGGCGCGACCCGCCATTGAAGCAAGGCCGCAAACAGCGCATTGGCCTGCGCCGTGCCATAGCTGCGCCGCGCCACCACACCGGCAGCCAGCGCCGGCGCCACCGCGGGCAAGATCAGCAGCACCTGCCAGACCGGCGCCGTAAAGGGCGTAATCCCGCGCGATCTGAGCGCCGCCGGGAGCCAACCCAGCCATGCAAGGCCAAAGGCGAGCAAGTAAAAGCGGAGGAGAGGAGAGGCGGTCATAGGGTGTATTGCTCAGCAATCAGATACCATTTCAAGCCATCGCAAGCGGGAATCAATCCCCGCCACAGGTTTATGATCATTGTGCGAGGAACGCTCTTGCTGTCATTGTGAGGGGCACAGCCCCCGAAACAATCTCTCGTTTCGGCGAGAATGACCACTGTATGAAAATATCACTCCAACGATGTCCTAAAGATACTCGATAACTCCTTGGCCGGCAAGAACGATGCGTGGCACGCTTTTGCTCTCCATCAAGTAATCGCCGCGCTATTGTGAGAGATGACTTCGCTCCGGGGCAGGGCTGCGCGCTGACCCTACCGCTCGCTATGACAGCGAAACGCAGGAATCACCGCATCAGGGTTGCGCATTGACGATCACCGGTTGGTTTACGGTCATCACGGACGGTGCAAACCCCGCCGGCAGCCGGAAACGCACCGTCGTGCCGCGCCCTAGCTCGCTTTCGGCCCAAATTTGACCACCGTGTGCTTCAACCAAGCGGCGAGCAATCGCCAGCCCTAACCCTGCGCCACCGCTGCTGCGCGTGCGCGCCCGATCGGCACGGTAGAAGCGGTCGAAGATGTGCGGCAAGTCAGCGGGATTAATACCCGGGCCAGTATCGGTCACGCTGAAGACGATGCCATCCGGATCGGCGGCAACGGTCACGTGCACCACACCGCCAGCAGGGGTATGGCGCAACGCGTTGCTGATCAAGTTGCCTAAGACTTGTGCGATCCGTTGGGGATCAACTTCAATATCGGGCAAGCCATCGGCTGACCCAGCAGAGAGTTGGATCGCGCGCTCGGCGGCGCTCTGCGCGAATGAGCGTACCGCTTCGTTCACCAGCATCGTCGGCGCGACCGTTTCGCGGTAGAGCGGCAATTGGCCGGCATCAGCCAGCGCCAGCAGGTGCAGATCATTGATCAACCGTTCGAGCAGGGCAACTTCGGCCAGTAACGCTTCGATCTGCCCGGCGTCAGCCTCATACACTCCATCTTGAATGCCCTCTAACTGGCCTTTGATGATCGACAGCGGCGTGCGCAACTCGTGGGCAATGTCAGCAGTGAGTTGGCGGCGTTGCTGGTCGGCCTGCTGCAAAGCGGCAGCCATGCGGTTGAAACTCTCGGCCAATTCAGCTAATTCGCGCACATTGGCCGGTTTCACTCGGCTGCTATGGTCACCATCGGCAATCGCGTGCGCAGCGGCGCTGATCTGGCGCAATGGCGCGCTAATCCGGCGCGAGAAGATGGCAGCAATGGCAAGCAAGACGATCATCAGGCCGGTGCCAGCGCCGAACACTCCCCATAAAAGTGGCCGGCGATTGAGCTGACCAACCGGAAATGCCTCGTCGGTATCGAGCACTGAAATGACCAGCGTGCCAACCTGTTGACGATTAGCCACAATTGGAATACGTCGCACGGCTTCGTTACCGCGCACGATGAGAGGACGACGCTGCCCAGCGACTACGCGACCTTTTGTATCAAGCAGCGAAACGGCACCATCGATACCGCCAAACCCTTGGGGAAGCGGACCTAGTCGCTGTTCGACCTTGTGCCACGAGCCGGTGCGTTGATAGTAGGCAGCCAACTGCATTGCAAGGTCTCGCGCCGCTATATCAGCCTCCATCCAACGGATTTGCTCTGGCTCGTTCCAGCGCGTTACGATCCAGAACGAAGCCACCATACCGCTGATACCAAGCACGATGACTAGTGCAAAGGCGGTGAGCATAAGATTGAAAATGCGCGGCGGACGCATACGGAACCTTATTGATCAATACCAAGACATGCCAATGCTTGATTATCGGCCTTCACGTTCATCGTTCTCGGCAAACTTATACCCAACGCCGTAGACCGTCAAAATCAGGCGCGGCGGGCCATTCGGATCAGGCTCGATCTTGCGACGCAGATTTTTGATGTGGGCGTCGATGGTGCGATCAAAACCGGTGTAATCGGTATCGTACACCCGATCGAGCAGTTGGGCCCGGGTGAAGGGCCGGCCCGGCGCGCTGGCCAATACCGCCAGCAGGTCGAATTCGGTCGCGGTTAGTTCGATGGTCTCGCCGTCACGGCGCACCGTGCGCCGTTCGAGATCGATCACCAACCCGCCGGTTTGAAGGATATTGGCCGGCTGCAATGCTCCCTCACTGCGGCGCAGCACCGCGCGCACACGGGCGACCAGCTCACGTGGACTAAACGGTTTCGTGATGTAGTCATCAGCACCCAATTCTAGCCCAATCAGGCGATCAGTCTCTTCGACGCGCGCCGTGAGCATGATGATCGGCAACCGGCACGTGAGTGAGTCTTGCCGTAATGCCCGTGTGACATCCAACCCGTCCATACCGGGCAACATCAGATCAAGCACGATCAGCGCCGGGCGTTCTTGGCGGGCCAGCCGCAACGCAGTTGGCCCGTCGCCGGCGCTGATCACCTGAAACCCGGCCCGTTCGAGGTAATCGCGGGCAATTTTGACGATACCGGGTTCATCATCGACGACCAAAATCGTGCGTGCCATAGATCTGCCCGAGTTGCCATTAAGCGCGGCAGAGCCGCACGGACGTGCGGCTCTCAACATTATTTATTCGACGCGCGGGTCGTGACCGGCGGGGGTTAACGGCGGCGCAGGTGGCGCGGGCGGCGCGGGTGGCGTTTGGCGTTGGCGGAAGATACGGATGCCCAGCCAGATCAGCAAAGCTAGCGCCGCGAGCTTCAGCATCCCATCAATCAGACCAAGCAAGCCGCTGAACCATCCCTTCCCACCTAGCATACCGGGCATTCGGTCACCCCACATCACGGGTGGCATCACCTGCCCCCGCTCACCCCATGTGCGCTCGCGCCGGGCGGGAGGGGTAAATGGAGGGGTAAATTGGCCACGCTCTTCCCGGCCCTGCCAGCCGGGAGGGAGATTTGGAATCGTCGGTAGATTGGCCCCCGCCGACGTTGCCCACATCGTCCACATTGCTCGTTGACTCATCGCGATGCTGCTCAAGGCAACCACGAGCGCTATCAACGAGATGCCTAGCGCCAGCCATGCCGGCCAGTTCACTCTTCGTTGTTCCATACGCTTCACTCCTGTATTGTGACTGGGTTGTATGATACCAGTTTCACCATCAAGATAGCCGGCAATTGTGAAGATGGTGTGAATGTGGCGTGGAGAATCTTGCACGCACGGTCGTGTTGCGGCAGAGCGATCAAGCGGATTGCCGCGCAAGAAAACTCTCGCCAAGAATAGCTTCTAACCGTTCGAGGAAAATGGTGAGTGCGGCGCGATCAAAGGTCAACGGCGGTCGAATCTTCAACACATTATCGAATGGGCCTTCGGTGCCGATCAGAATCCGTTCGGCGCGCAGGCGCTCTTTGAGATAACTGGCCGCTGCGGTGGCCGGCGCGCGGGTGGCCCGATCCGTCACTAATTCCACGCCAATAAATAAGCCCATCCCCCGCACATCGCCAATGATGGCATAGCGTTGTTGCAGGTCGCGCAATCCGGTCAACAGCTCGGCGCCGATCCGAGCGGTGTGAGCCATCAATCCTTCGTCGTCAATGATCCGCAGCACTTCGCGCCCGATCACGCACGACAGCGTGCTGCCGCCAAAGGTCGAGAAAAATTCGAGTCCATTGTCGAAGGCACGGGCAATCTCGGCAGTAGTGATGACCGCACCGATCGGATAGCCGTTGCCGAGCGGTTTGCCCAGCACTACGATGTCGGGCACGATGCCTTGGGTCTCGAAGGCCCAGTAGTGCGTCCCTAACCGGCCCAACCCGGTCTGCACTTCGTCGGCGATACAGACACCACCGGCGGCATGGATGCGACGATAGACCGCCGCCAGATAGCCGGGTGGCGGGATGATTTGCCCGGCCACACTGGGAAACGTCTCGGCGATGAAACCGGCCAGTCGGCCACCACGTGCCGCGATCCGTTCGAGCGCCGCGTCAACGGCAGCAGCGTACCGTTCGCCATCGTCGCCGTAAGGGCCACGATACGGGTCGGGTGCAGGAACAACTTGTACCCAATCAGGTCTACCGCTGCCGGCAGGATGGTTGAACTTGTAGGCTGAGATGTCGATTGCGCCGGTGGTGTGGCCATGGTAGCCATGATCAATCGTGATCATATCACGTCCGCCGGTAGCGGCCCGTGCCAGCCGCAACGCCAGCTCGTTAGCTTCCGAGCCAGAATTGACGAAGAAGCAGACGCTCAACGAGGGCGGCAGTTTGGCTAACAGTTCGTGAGCGAAAGCGATCTGGGCCGGGTGCAGATAGCGCGTGTTCGTGTTGAGCATCTGCAACTGCTGCGCCGCGATGGCCTGAATGCGTGGATGGGCATGTCCGACATGGGGAACGTTGTTGTAGGCGTCGAGATACGCCCTCCCCCATTCGTCGAACAGATAGTGCCGCCAGCCCCGCAACAGCGTACACGGCTCGGCGTAACTGAGGCGTAGGTTGCCGGCGAAATGGTGGCGACGCTCGCGCAGCAGGTCGACGGTATCGAGCGGACGGTAGGCAACGTAGGTGTCAGACAGATTGAGCAGCGCCGCTGGATTGGGGCACACTGCCTGCCACCAGTCCCCTTCTTCCGGGGCGGCCACGCCGGGCCAGTGGCTGGCCAACGCACCATAGTGCAAGATGAGTTGGAAATGGAGGTGAGGCTGCCAGCCACCGTTGTTGGCGCTGCTGCCGAGTGCGGCAAAGAGTTGGCCGGCTGCTAGTGCTTGACCAACCTTTAACTTGCGCATACATATCGGATCGAGATGACCGTACAGCGTGTAGAAATGGTCACCTTCCGGTGTCTGATGCTGCAACACCACCATCCCGCCATAGTCGAGCGGCGCAGTGCGATGCTCAAGCGCAACGATCACCCCATCGAGCGGCGCGCAAACCGGTGTACCGGGGGGCGCGAACAGATCGACTCCGAGGTGAATGGTACGCCGTTCGGCCAGCGGCGATAATGCGGCAAAAAACTCTGGCGCCGTGTAGATCAAGCGTGGTTCACCGTATCGACCGATCTGCACCGGGTTATCTGTGGCACTGGCTAACGCCATCACTTCCGTCGCACTCAACCCAAAAGGATCGCGCGGCAACGGCGTTTCACCGGCAGCGAGGCTCACTACCGGCGCATCACCGATCTCACGACCAAGCACTGGCGCAAAACGGCCACGCTGCGCATGTAACCAAGCCACTACTCGTGCCGCTGCATCGCTGATCGGCAACCCACAAGCACCACGGAGCCGAGCAGCAACCAGTGCGGCATCCATCGCAGCAGTAGCTCTCAGCAAGCGCCACGCCGGTGCTTCCGAAATGGTCACGTATTCATCGTCAGGTCGCTGCTGTTTCATCAGCGCTGCATTGATCACACTGACTGTGAGCCGAGTGCGCACCAACGGCCAGATCAGATCAATCTCAGCGGCGCCGAGCGGCCAGACCGCATGATAACCGGTGACAATCTCGCTGAGCGCACGCAGCGGATTGGGTTGGTCGAGAATAGCATACGCGGCGGCGATCGCTACTTCGCACACGCGCGGCGCAGCGCAGAGATCGCCAAAATCGAGCAGACCGCTGATGGCAAACTGGCCGCGCCCATCCGCCGTCACCAGCAGGTTGTAGTCGTTGAGATCGTTGTGGATCGGGGTATGCGGCAACGCTAGCAAGGCCGGGCGAATCTGATTGTAAGCGGCCAGCGCCGCGGCGGCAAGCTGGCGCTGCTCGGCATCAGCAATCGCCGCTAACTCCGTCGTCGCCCACTCTGCCTGCAACAGATTCCACTTCAACGGGCGATCGAGCAGGGGGTGGGCAAAACCGGCCAGCGCCTGATCGAGCCGGGCGGCTTGACGGCCTACGTCAGCGCGCAACGCTGCGGTGTGTGGGCGAAAGGTGGCATACAGTTCACCGGGCACAGCCGTGATTAACCAGACCAACCGGCCCGCTTCAACCACGAATGGCTCGCCACCAGTCGAGCGCACTAATCGCGGCACCGGCAGCTCAGGCGCCATACGGCACAGATGCTCTAGCGCCGCGCATTGCATCTCCACTAGCGCCGGATCGCAATCCGGTCGCATCACTTTCAGCACATACTGAGCGCCGTCAGTGGCAGTGACAAGGAAATTCAGGTCATATTCGCCCGGTAATGGCGCGAGGGCGCCGTGAAGGTCATAATGGCGAGCGAGGGCGGTTTGCCATAGCATCATGCGTGCTCCGTATTATCAATAACACAGCGATCATACCATAGGAGCACCGGCCCAAACGTGGTATGATAGGCGGCGATAACAATCACGGAGGCGTTATGCGCGTCTTTATCACCGGCATTACCGGTCCGGTTGGCAGTTTTCTGGCCGACTACCTGCTGACCATCCCCGACCTCGACATTCACGCATTCAAACGCTGGCGCAGCGATCCGCGCCCGATTGCGCATCTGTTGGGCAAGATCACCATCCACGAGGGTGATATTGAAGACGCCTTCTCGGTTGATCGCGCCATCGCCGCTGCCCGACCCGACCGCATCTTCCATCTTGCCGCACAGAGCTACCCCAGCGCCTCGTGGGATGCGCCAATCCTCACGATGCGGGCCAACGTGGAAGGCACAATCAACGTACTCGAAGCGGCCCGCCGCCACGTGCCGCATGCCCGCATCCACATCGCCGGCACCAGCGCCGAGTACGGGCCGGTGCGCCCGGAAGATGTGCCGATCCGCGAAGATCACCCGCTCCGCCCGGCCAGCCCTTACGGCGTGAGCAAAGTTGCCGCCGAGCTGAGCGGTTTGCAGTATCACGCCAGCTACGGCCTGCACGTCGTTGTCACCCGTTCGTTCAACCACGTCGGCCCGCGCCAAGGCGACCGCTGCTCGATCCAAACCTTCTGCCGCCAGATGGCCTTGATCGAAGCGGGCCGGCAACCACCGGTGATGTACGTGGGCAATCTGGCGCCGAAACGCGATTTCAGCCATACCCGCGACGTAGCACGTGCGCTGTGGCTGCTGCTCGAACACGGTGCTCCCGGCGAGGTTTACAACCTCTGTTCCGGCCAAGCGGTGCGGATCGGCGATATTGTTGATATGGTGGTCGCGATGGGGCGCGTGCCGGTGAAGGTACAGGTCGATCCCGCTCGCCTGCGCCCGGTCGATGAGCCGATTTTACAGGGAGACAATCGCAAACTGCGCGCAACCACCGGTTGGCAACCTGAAATCGGCATCGAACAGATCGTGGCCGAGGTGTTAGATTATTGGCGGCAACAATTCGCCCTATAATCAGTAGAACCGCACGACGTGCGGCTCCATAATGCCCGGCGTGCGTCGCCATCACGCCCGGCAGTGCAGCGTGCGACAATAGGCTGGCCTGCCATGCGCTGCTGTAGCAAGTTATGCCCTGTGGCTATCGCACACCCTCCGCGTCCTCTGCGCTCTCGGCGGGAAGATACGAGGGCATGATCGCGATCAGCTATTCCGCGTCCTTGGCGGTAAAATACGAGAGCACTATCCATGGGCACCTTATATCTCGTCGCCACCCCCATCGGCAATCTCGAAGACATTAGCTTGCGCGCGCTGCGTGTCTTGCGCGAAGTGCGACTGATCGCTGCCGAAGACACTCGCCATACCCGCATTCTGCTGAACCACTACCAGATTACGACCCCCTGCATTTCTTACCACGAACACAACAAACTGGTTCGGCGCGACGAGATACTCGCTGAGCTGCAAGCCGGTGATGTTGCGTTGGTATCAGATGCCGGTACGCCGGCAATTTCCGACCCCGGTCAAGAACTGGTGCAGGCGTGTCTCGCGGCGGGGCACGCGGTGACGCCCATTCCCGGCCCCAGCGCGCCACTCGCCGCCTTGGTTGTGTCAGGCATGGAAACCAGCCGCTTTCTGTTCGTTGGTTTTCTGCCGCGCCAAGCGCGTGAACGACGCGAACTGCTTGGTGAGATCGCTGATATGACCGTCACCGTGATCTGTTTCGAGACGCCGCACCGCATCATCGAAACATTGCGTGACATCGCCGAAACACTTGGCGAACGACAACTCGCCGTCGCCAACGATCTCACTAAACGCTTCGAGGCCACTATTCGTGGCACTGCGAACGAGCTGATCGAACACTTTACCAGCCACCCGCCCCGCGGCGAGTTTACCATTGTCATCGCTGGCGCTACCTTAACCGGCGAACACAAACGTGACCGTCAACGCTTACGCCTACCAGCAGCCACAGTCACTCGTGACACCATCGCCGACTACCTCCGCCAACTCGCCGCCCAAGGGATCAGCGGTAGCACCGCCGTTCGCCGCGCCGCCCAAGCCTTGGGCGCGCCCAAAAATACGGTGTACGACGTGTGGCAAGAGGTGTTTGGGAAACAATGATGAGTTACGAAGCACTCCGCAATAGTGCTACCATGGTGCGGGCCCGTTTTGTATTCTCAGGCGATGATTGACCATCGGTTGCCCATTGATCGAGCAAAGCCAGTGCAATATGATAATCGTCACCGACTAGATTGCCACGTCGGTAACGCTCGCCGATATACTCAATAATCCGCTTGCGCGACTTCCAATACTTCGATCCGGCAAATGCCTGCAAAAGAGTAATTGTTTCCGGCTTGTTATATTCGGCATCGGCATCAGTAATTGCCTCTATCGCCAACCAGCGAATCAACCAGTAGCGATGATTGGCGATATTGGGAATAGTCAGGTAGACCGGATCAATGCGCTGCGCGCGGACGAAATCACCGGCCAGCTTGACTGCGTTTAATACCACATCTTGGTGCGAGTCGTTGAGTACGTGCAACAAGTCGTCTTCCGCTATAGGCACCTGATACTCTCGCATCATCTGCACGGTAAACTTACGCACGCTGGCATCAAAATCATGGAGCAACACACTGCACACATCAGCCCGTCGCTGCGTCGGAGGCGTTGCCCGTAAATACACCTCTAGCGCCATCATCCGTAGTTGCGGGTATTCTTTTCGCTCACGCATAAACGTGATCAGTGTGTCGGGAGTATGTTGCCCGTCCCCGTACCCTACCCGCTGTACTAATTCGGCAATCTGTTGCGAACTGAGATCATCACGCAGACGATCAAGCTTCGATCGAGCATAGGGATAGATTTCGTAACCACGAATGTGTTCGATTTCTTGGTATTCTGCCGGAGTGAAATCCTCTACTCCCATCTCACTCAATATCTGTCGAACGCGCAGCCGACTATCTAAACAACCCCAGATCAACAATTGACGCACGATTCGCTTAACATCCGCCGGTAACAACGGCTCTTTCCCGTGCAACTTGCGGCTGAGGGTCGCATTTGAGAGACCAATCGCCTCGGCCAATTCGGCATGAGTTCGATAGCGCCGGCCACGACGAGACTCCTCAGAAGGTATCGTTTTCAACTGTGTTTTCACAAATTCGGCGAAGATTGCCAAGCGATCGGCTGAGCGCTGGAAACCATGACGTGAGGCATTGTGCTGCTCGCAGCAACGGCGCAGCTCATACACTTCGGCGCGTAATTGCTCGATGTCGCGGCGTAATGAGTTGAGTTCAGCCTCGAGATCCATTGGCCGGTCGATATAAAAAAGAAGACCTCAAAATAACCGCAAGAAAGCTCAAAGATTTTGGGTATTTCGTACTCTATAGTATAGACATAAAGAATGAACCGATCAAGCTGTCTAATTACATGACGCCTGCTGGGTAGTTTTGAGACGTTCGGCGCCCAATATCAATCGCAAGGAAACTTACGATAGCCGTTTGGGATCGCTGTAAACCACCAACGCTCATCCTGCCTGCTAAGCGTTCGTCACGACGGTCGAAGAATTACGCCGGCGTCGGCGCAATGAACTGGCCCAGCAGCAACGTCCGCCGAGCCATTGGCAACACGAACCTTGGGCCTTCACCGACAACCAGTTTCGCGAGGTCTATTCGTCATGCCCAGCTCTCCGGTCCGGGAAGTTAAGAAACCGCCGTCACGCGATATCGTGATGACGATTGCCGATTACTTAGAATGCGATCTCACTGAAGGCAACCGGCTGCTGATGACCGCCCATCATGACCCCATTCAACCGTACCGGTCAGGCGAGGCATTAGCAACCTTCGTGCAGGTGGCCCGCAAGGTCATGCAGTTCGTTCCGCTGCCGGTATACACCATCAACCGCGATTGGGATGTGCTCGATGTGAACGAGTGTTTGCTCGCTGTAGCGAGTATCGCGCGCGCGGAGTATGAAGCGATACCGGCGGAAATGCGCAATGTGATACAGATGATGTTCGATCCGCGTTCACCGGTCTATCACCTGCTCTACCTTGATCACGAGCGATGGCGCTGTTTCGCTCAGCGGAACATTTACGGCTTTAAGGTGCAAAACGCTTATTGTGAACGTGAGTCATGGTATATCGAGCAGGTAGCGCGCTGGTGGGAATGACCCCATTTCAGCGAGTTGTGGGAGCATACTCCCGATGCTTACACCGCTCCTGCGAGCGACGCCGCACCGCCATTCTCTATCTCTGCTATGCGCACGGCAACCGGATAGATCATCCACTTCGGCTCGTTGTTTATCACTCTTGGCGATGAGATCGCTCCGCAGGTGGTGGCGCGGATGCCGGGAGGGAATGGAGGGGAGGGTGGCAGCTAGTCACCCTGCGCTTCGATCCAAAGAGTATGGCTGCGCCGCATAGCAAATGCAGCGCGATCCGTAAAGCTACTTCTTAGCTCTTAATCAACTTCGCGAGAAAAGCAAGCCAGTTATGCAATCCTCACTCTCCTTGACCCTGTTCACCATTCGCAATCCCACTGCCCAATTGCATTCCGCACAGCCAACATCGCTGCCAAATTCGGCCATTGTTGGCATTTCTTGATGTGAGCCAACCAAAAATGACTTCCGCGCAATAGTACGACCGCTCATCACAGAGATCGAAGGCCGGGCAAGCGCGCAGACAATAACACGGCACCACCCAAGGAGACGACAATGCAGCCATCAGACTACTTTCTCGCCTCGATTGACGATCCGCGCTTACGCGCCGCCGTGCAACGAATCGCACCTCGGTTGGACCGTCTGTCGCACCACTTGCGCGAAATAGCCATGCAGCTTCACTTCACACCTAACCATCTTGCGCGCCAACGCAATTTGAGTGAGAGTACCGTGCGCAAATATATCGATAACCTCTACAAGGCGCTTGATGTACGCAACGACATCGATGCGAATGTGTTTGATCGCACGACCCTCATCTGCTTCGCCGCGCAGTATTGGCGCATGCGCCGCCAAGAAGACCAGAACGAGATGGATACGACGGGGTGGTAGTGGTACAGCGTGCTGTGCCTCAAGGGACGCAGCGGGCTGCGTCCCTACAACACGCCCACCGAACTGTTATCACCCAACATCAATCGGTACGCCTTGGGCCGCAGCGGGCTGCGCCCAATCTCGACATTACGCCCGATCAGACTGTCTTCTAAGCGGTGGGGCAACCCGCGGATGGTGCAATATTCCAGCACAATGCTATGCTCAATCTCGCACTCTTCGATGTGGCAGTGATGGTAAATCGAGGTAAACGGCCCTACATACGCATTCACAATTCGCGTATGCTCGCCAATAATCGCCGGCCCACGAATCGTGCTGTTGATAATCTCGGCCCCCGGCTCGATGATCACCTTGCCGATCAACTGGGAGTCGCGATCGACATAGCCCTGCACCGACGGCTCCATTTCGTCGAGTACCAGCCGGTTGGCTTCGAGCATATCGTCCTTCTTGCCAGTGTCGATCCACCACCCTTCATGGATGTAGGGGTAGACATTGTAGCCGTGGCTCACCAACCACTGGATCGCATCGGTAATCTCCAGCTCACCGCGCGCCGAGGGCCGGATCGCCTCAACCGCCTCGAAGACATGGTGATCGAACATGTAAATCCCGACCAGTGCCAGATCCGACTTCGGTTCACGCGGTTTCTCAACCAACCGGATGATACGCCCATCATCATCAAGTTCGGCGACGCCGAACGAGCGCGGATCGGCTACTTTTTTCAACACGATCTGCGCATTGTAGTCACTCCGCCCAAACTGCTCGATCAACGGGCTGATCCCGCCTTGAATGCAGTTATCGCCTAAAAACATCACAAATCGGTCATCGCCGAGAAAATCGCGGCTAATCTTGACCGCATGCGCCAACCCCAGCGGCGCTTCTTGCGGGATGTAGGTAATTTTGACCCCCCACCGCCGGCCATTGCCAACCGCTGCGCGGATCTCGTCGCCGGTATCGCCGATCACAATGCCGATGTCAGTGATGCCGGCATCGCGGATGGCTTCGATCACACGAAAGAGAACAGGTTTATTCGCTACTGGCACCAGTTGCTTGGCACTGGTATACGTAATCGGACGGAGCCGAGTTCCTTTGCCGCCGCTCAGCACAAGACCTTTCATAACCGCCTTCTTCACTGATAAGCTTGCTTGCCGCCGATTGATTCTACACCATGTGGCGCGGTAAGGAGACAGGGCTGTCTCCCTACTGATCTTGCTAAGTGTCATTGCGAGGGTCGGTCTAGGCAATGCGAAATATTATCTAGAAAACCCGAAGCAATCCCCTACGAACACGGACATGATCATCTTGTTGGGTGTCATCCCCAACGCATATCTTGTTTACGCAAAATGATATTAGTGGTAGATTCTACCAAATGCAATGATCAGGGAGGAGGAGCGGCTATGGCAGAGATTCAGGGCATTATCAGCGCAATGCTCACTCCATTCACCAGCGATGTCGGCCCGGTTGATTATGAATGGCTGCCGGGATATGTACAATTTCTGGCTGATGGCGGCATGCATGGCGTCCTTGCACTCGGTACTACCGGTGAAGGGCCATCGATGAGCGTCGCTGAACGCATACGAACGCTTGAGATCATCATGCAACACCGTAGTGAACTAAGCGTCATTGCCGGTACCGGCTGCGCGGCGCTCACCGATACGATTGCGCTGAGCCGGGCAGCGGTTGAGTTAGGGGTTGATGCGATTCTGGTGATGCCGCCATTTTATATTAAGCAACCGAGCGAGACCGGTATCTTGGCCTATTTTCGCGCTCTCTGCGACGCATTGCCGGCGGATGCGCGGGTCATGCTCTACCACATCCCGCAAGTGACCGGGGTACCAATCACGACCACAATTATCGATGGCCTGCTCGGTAGCCATCCCGGCCAGTTCTTTGGCCTTAAAGATAGCAGCGGCGATTGGGAGCATTCCAAGATGCTGATCGACCGTTACCCGCAATTGCGCATCTTCACTGGCAGCGACCGCCTCATCGCCCGCGCGCTGGCCGGTGGCGCCGCCGGCGCGATTACCGCTCTTTCCAGCGCTTTCCCCCGCCTTGCCCGCGCCGTGTTCGATGCTTACCACAACGGCGGTGATGTCTCGGCAGCCCAAGCTCGTCTCAGCGCTGTGCGCGACCTGATCAATCCGATCAATACCCCGCCGGCGCTTAAAGCCGCGTTGGCTTGGACAAGCAACTTGCCCGAAACAGCGCTGCGCTTGCCGCTCATGCCGCTCAGTAATGAGGAAGCTGCTGCGCTGCGTGCCGCTTACGAACGCATTATGGCCGGAGAATAAATGACTATCGCAGAGAACACAGCCCCATCCCGCGCTGCGCGCTCGCTGCAATTCGCGGTATACTAGTACCGGCCATTTGAATACCAGACGCGAAGACGCAGAGGCACGTACCTCTGTCTTTGCGTTTTCTCTTAGTTAGCATACGCCCTATGAACCAGACGCCATTAGCAAACCTGCACGTCCGCGAATTGACGCCGTTGCAACCGCCGCGTGCGCTCAAGACCGAGTTACCCATTACCCCTACTGCGGCCCAAACCGTCGCCGAGGCCCGCGCCGCGATTCGCCGCATTCTGCGCGGCGACGACCAGCGTCGGATTATAGTCGTCGGCCCGTGCTCAATCCATGATCCCGAAGCGGCGCTCGACTACGCCCGTCGCTTGCAAGCCCTCCAACAGCCGCTCAGTGATCAGTTGCTGATCGTGATGCGCACCTACCTCGAAAAACCGCGCACGACCGTCGGCTGGCGCGGTCTGATTAACGATCCCCACCTCGACGGTTCGTTCGATATGGCAGCCGGCCTGCGCATCGCCCGCCAACTGTTGCTGGCGATTAATGAATTAGGTGTGCCAGTCGCCACCGAGATGCTCGACCCGATCAGCCCGCAGTACCTCGACGATCAGATCAGCCTCGCCACCATCGGCGCCCGCACCAGCGAAGCCCAAACCCATCGCGCGCTGGCCAGCGGCGTCTCGATGCCGGTCGGCTTCAAAAACGGCACCGATGGCGGGATCCAAGTCGCCGTCAACGCCTGCGTCTCAGCGGCGGTGCCGCACAGCTTCCTCGGCATTGATGAAGACGGCCGCAGCGGCGTGGTGCGCACCACCGGCAACCCCGACAGCTTCGTGATCTTGCGCGGTGGTCGCCACGGCCCCAACTATCACCTTGAGTATATCGTGCAAGCGACGCGCCTAATGCGCGAAGCTGAACTGACACCCGCAGTCATGATCGACTGTAGCCACGCCAACTCCGGCGGCGATTTCCGCCGCCAAGAAGCCGTCTGGCAGACGGTGCTCGGCTATATGGTCGAAGAGAATCTGCCGATCATCGGTATGATGCTTGAGAGTAATCTGTTCGAGGGTAAGCAACCACTCGTCGCCGACCGCAGCGCCCTCAAGTACGGCGTCTCGCTAACCGATGGCTGCGTCGGCTGGGATACCACCGAGCGTCTTCTTTACGAAGCGCATCTAGCGCTGAGCAGACGGTAATTCGGGACAGACACCGGCCACGTGGGGGAACGCCGCACCGCCGTGCGGCGTTCCGTTCCCACAATATGCGGGAGCCGTACCACCGTGCGGCTTTCCGAAACGATTCGTTACCCCTTTCGTTCATTCAGTCGTTTATTCGTTCCCCTCATTCGTTGTCACGAAAGCCCCATGCACCGCCCGCACCGCCTTATCGGCGTCTGCTTCTGAGACGACCAGCGAGATATTATTCTCGGTGCTGCCTTGCGCGATCGCGATCACGTTCACCCCCGCCGCGCCGAGCGCGCCAAACACCCGCCCGGCAATCCCCGGCGTGCCGCGCATGCCTGACCCTACTACAGCTACAATCACAACTGGCGCAATCGTGCCGATATGCTCGACATCATGGGCGGCAAATTCGCGATCAAGCTCGCAACGCAGCTCGTTGACCACTTTAGTCGCTTCGTCACCCGGCACTGCAAAACAGACGCTCTGCTCGCTGCTGGCTTGCGAGATCAGCAAAACATTTGCGCCAGCCCGCGCCACTGCACCAAAGATGCGCGCCGCCACCCCCGTGAGGCCCAGCATGCCCGGCCCGCCAACGGTAATCAGACTTAACCCTTTGATCGCCGTAATTGCCCGCACACTCTCGCCATCGCCCTCGGCGTCAATCAACGTACCCGGATGGCTGGGGTTGAAGGTGTTGCGAATGCGGATCGGGATGCGGCGATGCACCAGCGGCAGCACCGTCTTGGGGTGCAGCACATTCGCCCCGTAGTACGCCATCTCACCCATCTCAGCATACGAGAGCCGGGGCAGGGTGCGCGCTTCCGGTACGACTTTCGGATTCGCCGACAACACCCCGTCCACTTCTTTCCAGAACCATACCTCATCGGCATCGAGGTCGGCGCCGAGGATGGCGCAGGTGTAGTCAGAACCACCCCGGCCCAACGTCGTCGGTACGCCGGCCCGCGTCGCGCCGATAAAGCCGGTCACCACCGGCACCCGCTTCGCCGCCAGCAACGGCAACAACCGCGCCCGGCTGCGTTCGCGGGTGTCAGGTTCGATTGGTGACGCATTGCCATAGCGGTCGTCAGTTACGATCAACTCGGTGGCATCGATTGCCTCAGCGTCGATCCCAGCACTCCGCAGGGCCGCCGCAATCAGCCGCGCATTGAGCCGCTCACCCAACCCGCTGAACAGATCGAGCGCCCTCGGCGTCAGTTCGCCGAGCACCGCGATGCTACGCGACAGATCGCTCATGTAGTCAAGCATTGCCCGAATTTCTGGCTCAAGCGCCGCCCGCTCGGCCGGCGTCACCAACTCGGCGGCGACCCGCATGTGGAGTTCGAGCAACCGCGGCGCTACCTGCGCCGTGGCATCGCCATTGCCCGCCGCCGCTGCCTTCGCCGCCGCGATTAAGGTGTCGGTGGTGCGCAGATCAGGTGCGTTCATCGCCGATACCACTACCACCACCTCATGCTCGCGGGCATGCGCGCCGACAATCTCTGTCACCCGCCGGATCGCGTCGGCGCTGCCAACCGAGGTGCCGCCAAATTTCATCACCAGCCGCATAAGCTTGTCTCCTTCTTGCGCTAACAAAAAACGTCACGGCGCGCAATCTGCGCATCACCGCGACGTGGATACCGTTATGAATTCAAACGCAAAGACGCCACCCAAAGATGAGCCGTTTTTAACGCGAAGACGCTAAGTATTTAGAGCTTAGCTCACTCTCGCACACCCTCTTAAAACCTCTGCGTGCTTTGCGCCTTTGCGTTGATCCCTTGCTACGGGATAAGCAACAGCTTCCCGCTCGTCGCCCGGCTCGCCAAGGCGATCTGCGCCTCGGCTGCCTCAGCCAGCGGATAGCGCCGGTCGATCCGCACCTGCAATTCACCTGCCCCGATCCACGTGAACAGATCACTCGCCCGCCAGCGCAATTCTTCTGGCGTCGCGATGTAGTGAAAGAGGGTAGGCCGGGTCATAAACAACGACCCCTTGCTGCTGAGCGTCAGCGGTGAAATCGGTGGCACCGGCCCGCTGGCATTGCCGAAGGTGACAAACATCCCGCGCGGGCGCAAGCTGTCGAGGCTGCCTTCCACCGTGCTCGCCCCCACCGAGTCGTAAACCACGTCAACCCCCCGCCCGTTGGTAAACGCCCGCGCCCGCTCGACAAATGACTCGCGCGTATAGATCACCACCTCGTCGGCGCCGGCAGCGCGGGCCAGCGCCGCCTTTTCTTCAGTTGAGACTGTACCAATCACCCGCGCCCCCAGCCGTTTCGCGATCTGGATCAGCAACAGGCCGACCCCGCCGGCAGCGGCATGCACGAGACACGTGTCACCCGCTTTTAAAGGAAACGTGCTAAAGGTGAGATAATGCGCCGTCATGCCCTGCAACAGTACCGCTGCTGCGGTTTCGAGATCAACATTATCAGGCACCCGCACCAGCTTATCGGCTGGCGCCAGCGCATATTCGGCATAGCCACCGAGAGCGGTCACACACCCCACCCGGTCGCCAACCGCCCACTCGCTGACACCTTCACCGACCGCATCGACCGTGCCGGCCACCTCCAGACCCAGCGTGAACGGTAACGGCTGCGGGTAGAGACCGCTGCGATGGTAGATGTCGATAAAATTGACTCCTGCCGCCGCTACTTTTACCCGCACTTGCCCCGGCGCTGGCGCCGGCGCTGGAATATCGACCAATTGCAACTGCTCTGGCCCGCCGGTCTGATGGATCTGGATTGCCCGCATGGTGGTACCTCACTGCAAGCTCGCCCTTGCGCTCGAATCAAAAACCGACCTATACTATAACATAGCGTCACTGCTCTGGTGTTGGCAGGTACAGACTGCCACAAATGGATTGCGCTAGCGGACCGGCTGCGCCCATCCCAGTTGTCCAAACGAGCAGACGTGCTTAACATTTTGCAGGTTTATCTCGAGAAGCTGCAACAGCCTAGCTGCTGTACACCGCTAAGGTTCTAGTTTGGACGGCTCAGATGCTGCATTCTACAGCTATCGTTATCGGTCAATTCACAGGCTGTAACCGTCTATTCGCTGCTCGCAGCAGCGGGTGATTAGCAATATCGCAAGATCACACCACCCGCTCGCAATGACTAACCAGATGGGGGCAATAGTGCGCCAAAGCGGTCTTCCACCTGAATACTTCGAGCGATACGATGAGAGCGATGATCGTCTTTTCTATCTCTACCCCCGTCTCACTGCTCATATTGATGAACTGGCCCGCTGCGCCGTGACACAGTTGATCCGCGAGGAACTGCCCCACGGCGGTTGCCTACTCGACCTGATGAGCAGTTATGTCAGCCATCTGCCAACTGATATTCCACTGACCCGCGTGGTTGGACTTGGTCTCAACGAAGACGAGATGCGGCTCAACCCGCAGCTCCACGAATATGTCGTCCACGACCTCAACGACAACCCGCAGTTACCCTTTGCCGACGCCACCTTCGACGGTGTCGTTTGCACCGTCTCCGTCCAATATATGACTCGCCCGGTCGAGGTCTTCGCCGAGGTGGCCCGCATCCTCAAACCGGGAGGACCCTTCATCGTCACCTTTTCCAACCGCTGCTTCCCAAGTAAAGCAGTGCGAGTCTGGTTAGCCACCAACGACCGCCAACACATGGAGTTGGTGCGTTACTACTTCGAGCTGGCCGGTGGCTTTGAACAGATCCGGTGTCTTGACCGTTCGCCCCATCATTGGCTGAGCGATCCTCTCTACGCCGTTGTTGGGCGACGAGTGGTATAATCAGCGACGAACGAAATGGTAGACACTGGAGAAGATCAATGCCTTCGGCCCCTCCTCAACCGGTTCAACTCGCTTGCCCATCCTGCGGCACCCGCTTCCGCTCGCTGGTCTATACGATTGTTGATGGCGGCGAGCAACCCGAACTCAAAGCGGCGCTGCTCACCGGCCAACTGAATGTCGCCGTCTGTCCCGGCTGCGGGCTGGCCAGTATGCTCAGCGCGCCGTTGATTTATCACGATGCCGGTAAGCAGCTCTTTCTAGTGTACGTGCCGCAAGAGCTGAATAGCCAGCCCAAAGAGATTGAGCAATTCGTCGGCGATGCCTCGGCGTTTCTGATCCGTGCCTTACCCGCCGACGCGCCCCGCGGCTATCTGCTGGCGCCCCGCCGCTTTCTGACCCTACAATCGCTGATCGAAGCTATTTACGAAGCTGATGGCGTCTCTGCCGAAGACTTGCGCCGCCAAAATCGCTATGTTGAGATTTTGACTGAGCTGGTCAATCTGGTTGAAGATGACGCGCAGTTTACTGAGGCGGCCCAACGCTACACTGCCGAGCTTACGCCGGAGTTTTTTGCCACCCTCGATGCATTTATCAACGCCACCAATGACGCGCAAGCTCACATGCGTGCGATGTTGATCAAGGTGCGCGAGAAGCTGCAAGCGCATGTCGCCCGCGCCGCCGCCTTGGCCGCCGCCGAAGAGGTGAAGGCCGCTATCGAGCGTCTCCGCACCGTCAGCGACGACGAGCTGTCTGCCGCTGTCCACGAATTGCGCCCGCTGATCGATTACGGCTTTTTTGAATTGTGGACTGAGCAAATCGAGGCGGCAGAGGCTGCCGGCGATACCGCTACGGCCCAGATGCTCACCGCGCGGCGCGCGCGCATTCTTGAGCTGGTCGAAGAGATTGACCGCGCCGCTCAAGAGCTATTCGAGCGTGGCAGCGCCTTGATTGATGCCGTGCTGTCTACGCCTGATCCAGTAGCCGCTTTACGTGAACGGGCCGCTGAAGTGGATGAAGGCTTGCTGACAGTCATTTCGGCCAGTATTGCTGCCGCTCATCACGCCGGCAGTTTAGAACTGGTCGAGAAGCTTGAGAAGCTGGCGACCGCTGCGAAAGACATTATTGAGTCACGTCTCTCGCCCGAAGACCGCTTTATCAACGAGCTGCTCGCCCAAGAGACAACGGCTGAGGCCACGCGCTTGCTGCGCAAGAATGTGACCAAGATCACACCTGACTTGGCTCGCCGCCTTAACGAGCGGACTGCCGAGGAAGAGAAACGCGCGAATCAAGCAGTTGCCGAACGATTACGCCAATTGGCCCGTGAAGCAAGTGCGTTGTTATTTTAATCATCGTAGAGACGTTGCATTGCAACGTCTCTACGATACATTCACGCTATGCATCCCTCACTCTTGCGCCTGCTGGCCGCCGTAGCCCGTCCATTAGTGCGCCGTATGCCGGCCAATCCAGCGCAACGGGTGCTGATCATCAAACCCGATCACCTCGGTGATCTATTGCTGGCGACGCCGGCGCTGGCCGCGCTGCGAGAAGCGTTGCCCACCGCACACCTTACGGGGCTGGTCGGGCCATGGGCTGCCACGATGTGGCAGCGCTTGCCCGAACTCAACGCGCTCGAAACGCTGCCTTTTCCCGCCTTCGACCGCGCCGCCGCCAAACCGATGCCGCTCGCGCCGTATACCCTCTTGCTGCGCGCGGCATGGCGGCTGCGCCGACAGTGCTACGATGCGGCGCTCATCTTGCGTGATGACCATTGGTGGGGCGCAGCTCTCGCGCTACTGGCCGGTATTCCCCACCGGATCGGCTTTGCTCACCCGCTCTGCCAACCGTTGCTCAGCGTGGCATTGCCCTACGATCCCCGCCAGCACGTAACCCAACAGGCGCTCGACCTCGTTGCAGCTCTTACCAGCGCCAAGCCTGCGCCGGGGCCGCTGCGCTTCTCGCCTACACCCGCTGCACAGGAATGGGCGAAGGCATGGCTCCACCACCATAGCGCGCCGGAGGCGCAGGTGATCATCCTCCATCCCGGCACTGGCGGCCCCACTAAACACTGGCTGCGCGAGCACTGGATGCGCCTGATTCAAGGGTTGCGCCAACCGGGCCGGCGGATTGTCCTCACCGGCAGCCCCACCGAAGGCGCTGAGCTGGCCGCGATTGCCGCCGCCCAACCAGATGTATTGACGCTGAGCGCCGACCTCACTATCGACCGGCTCGCCGCCTTGCTTAGCTATGCCGCACTGGTGATTGGCGTTGATAGCGGCCCGCTCCATATCGCCGTCAGTCAAGGTGTGCCCACGATCCACCTCTTTGGGCCGAGCGATCCGCGCCGCTTCGGGCCGTGGGGTGATCCGGCCCGCCAGCGCGTGATCAGCGCCAACCTGCCGTGCAGCCCCTGCGGCGTCTTCGCCGCCTGCCCGCGTGCCACCGATCCACCCGAATGCATGGCGGCCATCCAACCGGCCCACGTGCTGACCGTCGCGGAAACGATGTTACTGAACCAGCGTCGCCACACGCCCGCCCCACACTGAAACGGTAATTTCCCTGCTACCGCGCCAATCGCAGTTTCGTCGCCGCGAAACCACATTGACGTCGATTCGACCGCCTGCTACAATAATCTGTTGTGACCGCACAGGTGCCGATCAAGGGGGTGATTGTGGTGCGCCAAATGTGGCTTGGGATGATAGGGGCGCTTATGTTGTGCGCTAGTGTGGCATTGACTGCCTGCCTGCCCGATCCGCCGCCACGCAATCTGCCTACCCTGCCGGCCGTTCTCGACATTACACCCGCGCCAACCCTCGATATTGACGCTACGGCGACGGCCTACGCTAGCGCCCCGCGCCCAACACCAACGGTGGCGGCATTATACATCGTGCAAGCTGGCGATACACTCAGCGCCATCGCCGAGCGCTTCAGCGTCACCGTCGATGAGTTGGTCGCGGCCAACAATCTCACCGATCCCAACTTCATCCAACCCGGCCAAACCTTGCTGATTCCGTCGCTGATCGGCACCCCGCGCCCGGCGCTCACACCGACGCCGTAAACAACGACCTATGGAGTGCGGTAGTCCCACTGCCTCAATCATTATGTTCACTCTTCCCTACCGCACCGCCAACACCAGCCGCCAGCAATTGAGGTTACGGAACCGGCGGTACTGCAACGTATCAAGAATCGCGCCGGCAATCGCCAATCCACGCCCACTCTCGTGCCAATCCTCCGGGAGCGAGGTTACTACTGCCGGTCTCTCCCACGCGCGCCCTCGATCAACCAACCGAGCCTCAATTCGCGCCGGGGTGAAACGCAACCGCAACTGAATTGGCCCATCGCCCGGCCTCACCGCATACTGCAAGATATTCGCCACCACTTCGGCTATCGCCGTGTTAAACCGTATCTGCGCCTCAGGCGCAACCCCGGCTTCATCCCAAAATGAAGCCAGTGCGGTATGCAACTGCTCAATCCCTTCTGACGGCACGACGCTGAGTTCATACTGGCGCTCGATACGGTTCATAGCGCATCTCAGAACTACAAGTTCGCCTGCAATGCCTCAGCCACGTTGGGGTAAGGACGTAAGACTCGGTTCAGCGTGGTCAATTCCAAAATCGCCAGCGCTTGCGCGCCCACACAAGCTAGCCGCAGATCACCACCGGCCAACCGGGTCGCCTTCAACCCACCGATGAGTGCGCCCAGCCCTGAACTATCAACAAAACTGACTTCGCTCATATCAACTACCAATAACCGAAACCCTTCGTTGACGGCCTGTACCAGCCGTTGCTTCACCTCTGCGGCGACTAACAGATCGAGCCGGCCCCGCAATTGAACCACTGCCGTGCGTTCGTCCACTGGATTGACCGTGATCTCCATCAACGCCCCCTTCACAAACTCTGGCGCCATACTGTGCTACTGCTCCTCGGTAGGTTGGTACATTGCTGCATCGATAACTACACTGAGCATAACTAGATCATACACTGCCCAAAAAACGTTGACCACCACCGGCAACCCGTCGCTCCGCCAGCCCAATGCCAATTGCCCTAACCCCACCACAATCGCTACCGCAAGCAATGCCATCATCAAAAGCTGCCAGCGCACCAGCCCAAAATAGCGCCCCGCTTGCCGGGTCTTCGGCGTAACGATAAAACCGAGTTTCTTACCGAACCATACATTGGCTGCCGCAGTCGTCACCGCCTTGATCCAGAGCGGAAAGAGCGCCAGACTGTATTGCTGCCCGCGCCACGTTGGCCGTCCCCAACTGATCACGGCAAAGAGCAATTGGTTGACAATCAGATACGGCGCCAACCGCCAGAAAAATTCATCGGATAACGCATTGACCGGCAATAAGCCAAAGATAAGGTAAAGCACTGGTGAGATCAAATAAATAATTGTCGGCACTCCCGACAAATAGCTCCACATCGTGTCAAAATAGGCGAGGCGTTGACCCAAACTCAAGCCCGGCAAGGTCAATGGATTTTCCCGCAGCATCACTTGAATCGTGCCCTGCGCCCACCGTAATCGCTGTTGCAGCGCGCTGCGCAGATCTTCCGGCGCCAACCCATGGGCCAATATTTCATCGTGGTAGACCGAACGCCAACCGGTCGCATGCATGCGCATTGAAGTTGACATGTCTTCGGTGACCGAGATCGTCGAAATCGGCAGGTAATCCATCGCTTCATTAACAAGCAGCGGGATGAGTTGCCGCACGGTTTCGATCGCCGCCAACGGCGATCGATCGCGCGCTGCCAGTTCCGCCAAGAGCGCCTCGTCATTCAGCGCACGCATAATCTCGGCAGCTTCGACCGCTTGAATTTCAGCCAGATCGGCCATGATCTGTTGCAAATCAGCCGCCACCACCATCCGCGCCGCTTCTTCGGCTCGTCGCTGAAACCGCTCGGTCACTTCCTGAAAGGTATCTCCGCGATCTAACTCGCGCCGCGCTTGCGCCACCGCCCTGCGCAGCTCGCGCAACGCCGGTGCAATCCGCTGCCGATCTACTTTGGTCAACCGCCGTTCTGCTTGCCGGATCACCGTATCGGCCTCGCGTAATGCTCGCCGGATACGCCGCTCGACATCGCGCACAAAGAAGCGCAAGCCGGTGCGAGCCAACGCCTCGCGGCGCAAGACTGCATTTGAACCACAGAAAAATGCTGCGTTCCAACCGTCCTTCCCCTGTTGGATCGGGCCGTAAAAGAGCGGCGCTTGGCTGCCGAACGGATCTCCCGGAGGTACATTGATAAAGTATTGCGGCGTCTGAACCAACCCAACTAGTGGATCGGCAAAATAACCGAGGGTGCGGTCAAGGATCTGCGGCAACGGCACCTGATCGGCATCAAGGATCAACACAAAATCGCCGGTTGTCTGTTCAAGCGCATTGATCAAATTACCGGCTTTGGCGTGCCGATCAAATCCTTTCCATGCCGCCGAACGAGTAATATAGCCACATCCCTCTTCCGCCGCCATTGCCCGCATTGCCGGACTATTGCCATCATCGAGCAGATAGGTCTGATGTGGATAGCGGATCGCCACGGCCGCCCGCACGGTCTTGCGCACCAGTTCGACCGGCTCGTTATAGCAAGTGATAAATACATCAACCCGCAGACCGGGCGGGGCCGGCGGCGGCTCGCCCCGCTCGCGCAGCCGAAAGACGGTAAGCCCAAAGAGGAAGCTGCCAATATAGCTGTACAGCTCAGCGCCAAACAATGCTAACGCAAACAGCCACGCATTCCAGTTGAGCGAAACAGTTCCTCGCCAGAGTAGGTAGTACGCGCCGAGCGTTAGGTTGGTAATCACCAGAATCTTGATCAGGCCACGCCGGAACGCAGCCCATTCCGCTGGCCCCCAACTGGCGCGCAGGAAGGTTGTGTCGAGGTACGAAGACCGCATAGACCTAACCGGCAGCAAAGCGCTTTACTGTTTGCGCAACCAACGAATACGAACGACCAACACTACCGTTGCCAGCAAAGCAATCAGCAAGATGCCGCCGACAAATTGCCACGCCGGGATGCGCTCAAGCAAGACGACTTCAATTTGCGGCGTCAAGGTCTGCGGCGGGGCGGCCAGCGGCGGCGTCAATGGCACAACAATACTATCGCGATCCCCTGTAATCTGGGCCTGCGCTCCGCGTAGCACATCTAAGAGCGCTCGTTCACGCAACGCTCGCACCCCTAGCCGCATACCTGCACCGTCAGCAGCGTCGATCAGCAACACCCGCGCACCAAATTGCCACGGCGACGGTATCAGACTCAACGTCGCTTGTGCGCCGCGACCGGGTTGATATACAAACGGGGTGGTTGCGGCTGTATTGAGGGTCATTGTCAATGAATTCCGGTTGCGATCTCCCAGAATCGCCAATGGCCCACTCCGTTCATTGCCAATTGTATCTGCAGTCACGAGACGCGGCGGCAACACATCAGGCAGCGCGCTCCAACGACCCATTGCTGCCGCTAACTCCAAGCCGGCTTGGATCTCGGCGAGAGTTGGTTGCGCCGGCAATACCAATCGCGCGCTCGTGTCTCCAATAATGAGCGCTGCTGGAAACCGGCCAAGATCGTCTGCTGCCGCTGGATCATGGGGTAAACGCCACGCCGATGTCGGTTCGATGATTGCCCATGCTGCTGATGTATCGACCTCTTCACAACCATTGTTCGGCAGATCGAGATACAAGCGCGCTTGGAGATCAATCCGGCGCAGCGGTGTACCGGCCAAATCGCTATTGAGCAGATCGGCGGGCAGTTCAAACCGATACCGCTCGATCGCGTTAGCTTCCACCCGCAGCCGCTGCGAACCAAGGGTGATGCCATTGACAGATACCGCCAACCACGACCTTTCCGGCACGAGGCCAGCCGCCGTCACGACGTGCAATTCGAGGGTAGCCCCCACTCGAAGATCCCATCCCGGCGGACGCTCGAAGGCGTAATCGATCTGGTGTTCACCCGCGCCGATCACCCGGCGCTGTGCGATGCCCAACTGGGCAAAACTGGCAGCGCCTTCCTGCCAAGCTGCAGCGACTGGTGCCGGCGGCGCTTGAGTCACTGCCAGCGCCGGCGCCGCCGGCAACGCGACTGTCAAAGCCCGCGCAGCGTACTCTAGTGCGATGGGGGTTGCACCTGCCACCAGTAGTTGTGGCGGCGCAGTTGGTGCCAACGCCAAAATGCCATGCTCTTCCGGAATCACTTGCCCATCCACTTCATACCCACTACCATTCCAACGCACATTTCCCCAATCTCCGGCTGGCAGTGGGCCTAACGCGACCACGATCGCAGGGGATTGTGCAGGGACTGCCTCTGCAACGTTCACGACCGGATCTTGCCTCGCCAATGCGGCCCACTGCCCAATCGCAAAGGCGACTATGCCTCCTGCAGTTAACGTAGCCGTATCAGTTGCCGGCGATAACACAATGGTCGGCGGTAACCGGATCGTAGGTACGCTCAGCGGTAGCGGCGCGAACAGTGCTGCCAGATCGGCGAGCGTTCCTGTCATAACCGGTTGTAAGTCGAGCTGGAGCGTTGACTCTCCACTCACAACCGTCCATAACGCTGGATTCTGCACCTCTTCGCAGGCGTCATCGGTCAAGCGCATGTGGATCTGCACCTGCACAAACAACCCCGGCCCGGTAAAACCGGCCACCGGCAACGGTACAGCCAACACGCCCTCTACAGCATTTTCCACCGTCAACCGGATGCTCGCCAGCGACCGTCCGTTCAACGCAACCGTCATCGTTGATCGATCAGGCCGTAACAGTGGCGAGTGGCTAAACCGTAACGTTAATAAGCCATCGCTCGCCGGACGCAACCCTGTCGGAATCGGAAAGTAATAATCGAGCACCGCATCGATCCCACGCGCTGTGCGGTCGC
>NZ_CALLJH010000018.1:0-44087 GCF_938091255.1 uncultured Chloroflexus sp. | reverse complement strand
GGTCAGCTCTTCGCTAGTCTTGGGTGTATGAGTTGTCACCCGGCTGGTGGTGGCGTAGGCCCGGATCTGCACGGTCTGTATGGTATGACCAGACCGTTAGCTGATGGCTCAACGGTTGCGGCTGATGAGGAATATCTGCGCGAGTCCATTCTTAACCCCAATGCAAAGGTTGCTGATGGCTATGCACCGATGATGCCGTCATTTGAAGGGCAACTGAGTGAGGATGAGCTGAAGCAGTTGATCGAGTACATTAAGTCTCTCAACGCCACGGGGAACTAAGACTATGAGCACACTTTCGCTTCCACAAACGAGCTACATCCACGATCGATCACGCACATTTGCCGAATGGCTGAAGTCGTGGTTGTTGACAGTCGATCACAAGCGGATCGCGATCCTTTACCTGTTGTCGATCAATTTCTTCTTTCTCCTTGGTGGTCTTGCCGCGACACTGGTACGGGTTGAGTTGATTACTCCGCAGGGTGACCTGATGTCTTCCGATGTTTATAATCGGGCGTTTACCCTGCACGGCATTATCATGGTCTTTTTCTTCCTAATCCCGGCGATTCCAGCGGTGTTAGGAAACTTCTTGGTGCCGCTTATGATTGGGGCGCGCGATCTAGCTTTCCCGCGTCTGAATCTGCTGAGCTGGTACCTCTACATGATCGGTGGCGTATTCGCCTTGATCGCATCTGTCTTTGGCGGTGTTGATACCGGCTGGACGTTCTACACGCCGTTTAGCTCGACCTATTCCAACTCGAATGTGGTGATGACGATTACCGGTGCGTTCATTATGGGCTTTTCGTCCATTCTGACCGGTTTGAACTTTATCGTTACCATCCACAAGATGCGCGCCCCCGGCTTGACGTGGTTCCGCCTGCCACTCTTTATTTGGGCCAACTACGCGACTAGCATCATCCAGATTCTGGCCACGCCGGTGTTGGGGATTGCGCTGCTGCTGGTAGTGGTTGAGCGGTTGTGGGGCGTAGGGATTTACGACCCGGCGCTTGGCGGCGACCCATTGCTCTTTCAGCATCTCTTCTGGTTCTACTCGCATCCGGCCGTCTACATTATGATTTTGCCGGCGATGGGTGTGATCAGTGAGTTGATCAGCACCTTCTCGCGCAAGCGTATCTTTGGCTACGAGTTTATCGCGTTTTCGAGCCTTGCCATCGCCATTCTCGGCTTCCTCGTCTGGGGTCACCACATGTTTGTCAGCAGCCAGTCGGTTTACGCTGGGCTGATCTTCTCGTTCATCACGATGCTGGTGGCGATCCCGTCGGCGATTAAGGTCTTTAACTGGACGGCGACACTTTACAAGGGGTCGATCAGTTACCGGACACCGATGCTCTACGCGCTCGGCTTTATCGGCCTGTTCGTGATCGGTGGTCTGACCGGTATTTTCCTCGGAGTCACTGCGATTGACCTGCACGTGACTGACACCTATTTTGTCGTGGCTCACTTCCACTATGTGATGGTGGGTGGCACGATTATGGCCTATCTGGGCGGCATCCATTTCTGGTGGCCTAAGATGACTGGCCGGATGTATAACGAGATATGGGGCAGTATTGCCGCCCTGATCATTTTCGTTGGCTTTAACATGACCTTCTTCCCGCAGTTCATCCTTGGCTATCTGGGTATGCCGCGCCGTTACCACGTCTATCCACCAGAATTCCAAGTCCTGCACGTGATGAGCACGGCAGGGGCAAGCATTCTTGCCATCGGGTTCATTGTGCCGCTGATTTACCTCGGTATTTCATTGTGGAAGGGGGCGATTGCCGGCAATAATCCGTGGGGTGCGACCGGTCTTGAATGGAAGACCTCCTCGCCACCGCCGACGTTCAATTTTGACAAGACGCCGATTGTGACCGAAGAGGCGTATGCTTATCCGCCCGAAGCAGCTGAGCGTGATGCGGCGGCGTGGCGGCCCGGTTCGCCGCTGTAAATTGCGCTGGCGGTGCCGTGGAGCGACATTCTGGAGCAATGTCGCTCCATAGTTCGGACATTCTGGCGTCACATTGGAAGGGCAGAGAAAACGCAGTAGCGATTGGACGCAGAGGAGAGAGCGTTGGCAACCATCACTCACGAAGAAGCGCATACGCATACGCACGGTCCCGAGCTGCAACACCAGTTCGAGACGCCGGAGCAGCAGAAAGAGGCAGCCACACTAGGCATGTGGGCCTTCCTTGTCACCGAAATTATGCTCTTCGGTGGTATCTTTATGGCCTACATCGTCTACCGCTGGGCTTTCCCGGAGGCGTGGGAGGAAGCGGCGGCAATGCTCAATACCCCGCTCGCTACCGTCAACACGGTTGTGCTGCTGGTGAGTTCGTTGACAGTGGCGTTGGCGGTGAATGCCGCTGAAGAGGGGAAGAAGCGGCGGCTGATCACGATGCTGGTGCTGACGATTGTGCTGGGCTTGACCTTCCTTGTGATTAAGGGGTATGAGTACAGCGAGAAGTTTGCTCATTGCGCCGGCGCGAAGGATCCGATCAGTTGGATCACTGGCAGCGATTTGCACGAGAGCCACGAGTGTTTGGTGCCGGGCCGCGGATTCCATTTCCCCGATGAGCATGGCTCAGCGAGCGGCGGGCACGGCGCAGCCAAGACGGTGACAATGCAATCTGGCCACCAGCTCTTTTTCTTGCTCTACTTCAGTGCAACCGGTCTGCACGCGATCCACATGATTATTGGTCTGGGGGTGATGACGACGATCTTGGTCATGGCCTTGCGCGACCGCTTCTCACCGACCTACTTCACGCCGGTTGAGATTGGCGGTCTCTATTGGCACTTGATCGACATCATCTGGGTGTTTCTCTTCCCACTGTTCTATCTGGTTTAGGAGGGCACGATGGCTGAACAGCATACACATGCTCATGCGCATCACCACAGCGATAAGCATACCCATATTTCACGGGGAACCTATTACCGCGTCTTTGCGGCGCTGATGGTGTTGATGGTGTTGACCGTCGCCGCGTGGTGGGTAGAGAAGAACCTGATCGAGATGCCGGGTTGGCTAGCAGTGACCATTGCGATGTCGATCGCGATTGCCAAGACGGTATTGATTGTGCTCTATTTTATGCACGTCAAGATCAGCAGCCGGATGACGCAGATCTATGCGGCGGGTGCATTTGTGTGGCTGATGATTTTGTTTGTGATTACAATGGGTGACTATATAGCCCGGGGCTGGCCGCCGCAAGCCGGGCCGTTGCCGTAGGTGGTATTGACGCAACTGGTCTGATCGGCACAGGTAGGGCGGGTATCAAACCCGCCCTTACTGTTTCTCTGACAACCCATGCTTGGCCCGCTCTCTACCCAAACCGCTGGCGCAGCGCAGCAAGGCTGGTATGAGCGAGGCTCGGCAAGGTCAGATCGGCAGGTGGTAATGGTACCTGCCGCGAAATGGCGCCGGGGATGGCGACGACCGGGCAGCCGGCGGCACGGGCGGCGCGGATGCCGTTTGGCGAGTCTTCCAGTACGAGGCAGGCGGCGGGCGGCAGGCCGAGCCGGGCCGCGGCGGTGAGAAACAGATCTGGCGCCGGTTTGGTGGCGACGACATCATCGGCGGTCACAACTGTGGCAAAGGCGTGGTATACGTCGAGGCGCCGCAGCCATCCTTCGACCCAGCGCCGGCTGCTGCTGCTGGCAACGGCGCACGGCAGGCTGGCAGCACGTGCTTCGGCCAGCAACTCGGCGACACCGGGCAAGAGTGGCTGATCAGCGCTGAGCACATCCTTGCGGGCTTGCCGGCGGGCTAGAATCGCCGTGCGCTCGGTGATGACGCGCTCGGCTAGCAAGGGGTCGCGCTTACGGAGCAAGCAGACTAGATGGGCGTGGGCGTCGAAGCCAGCGTTTGCCCCTAACGTCGCCGCCCAATCGTGAACGCTCAGGGTGACGCCGTATTCGGCATAGATCTCTTGCCAGCTCTGCAAGGCCGGCGTTTCTGTATCGACCATCAGGCCGTCGAAATCGAAAATCAAGGCGTGGATAGGCATAATACAAAGTTGTTGAACTTGTGATAATGAGGGGGTGGAACATATAGTCGTGTGAGCCTACCACACTAATTATAGCATCATATTGCGCCTATGGGCTGATGGTATACGCCTTGTAATCGGTTACGATAAACGTAGCGCAGCTCTATCGAGGAGGATGTTGGCGATGACAGGCAGTATTGCAAAGAGTTTTCGTCTGCGACCGTTTAATGGTTCGACAGCCGACTATGCTGCGCTGGCAGCGATTGCACAAGCAATTTTGCCCGATTACAGCGAGACGGTAGAAGATATTCAACACTGGGATGCTTCGCGTCCGGCGCATTGCACGCTAGTGCGCTGGCTTGTTGAAGTTGGTACGACCATTGTGGCGGCAGCCGAATACTTCCATGCTCCGTGGATGTATCACCCGCGTAAATTCTTTATCAGCATCGCGGTGCTACCTGAATGGCAGGGGCAAGGGATCGGCGGCTATTGTTATGATGAACTGATGCGCGAGCTGGTCGAACGGCATCAGCCATTGCAGGTGCGAAGCAACTGCCGCGAGGATCAGGCGCGCAGTATGCAATTTCTTGCCAAGCGCGGCTTTCGTGAAGAGATGCGCACGTGGGAATCGCGGCTTGACTTGCGCACGTTTGACCCGGCTCCGGTTGCTGATGCGCCGGCGCGCGCCGTTGCGCAGGGGTTTACTATTTGCAACTTGGCGGAGTGGTTGCAGCGCCAGCCAGATGCGCGCCAGCGCCTGTACGAGGCGACGATCGAAATGCGGGCTGATGTGCCGCAACCCGAACCGTTCACGCCGGTTGAAATGGCGACGTGGGAACGAACGGTGTTTGACAATCCACACCTCTACCCGGAGGGTTATTTCTTGGCGCTCAACGGTGATGAGATTGCGGCGGTGAGCCAGCTTTGGAAGCATGCCGAGCCGGATGTGTTGATGACCGGCATCACCGCAACCCGCCGGCGCTACCGGCGGCGGGGGTTGGCGCTGGCTCTGAAGGTGCATGCGTTGATCTTCGCCAAAACTGCTGGCTACCGTGAGGTGCGCACCTATAACGCCACCACCAACCGGGCGATGTTGAGCATCAACGAAACGTTGGGGTTCGTGAAACAACCGGCGTGGATCGAATTTGTGAAGGATGTGTCGTGAGGGGAACAGGGACATTGCGACGCAAGGTAAGGACATTGCAGCGCAATACCCCTACGTATACCAGTATTATGTATGATTACAATTCGACCTTCTCAACCTACCGCAACCGATTATCATGTAATGGCGACAGTGTACGGCGCCTTGGTGCCGGACGCGCCGCTCAATACAACCGAATGGCAAGTGCGCGATAAGTTGCATAATCCGCAATTGGCGCTCTACCGAGTGATCGGCGAGCTTGATGGCGTTGCGGCGGGTTATGCCGAATATTATCAGCCAACGTGGTGCGCCGATCCGTACCATATTGAGACGTTGGTCTGCGTACATCCGGCGTATCAGGGGCGCGGGTTAGGTGCGGCGCTCTGGCAACACGTGCAGCAGGCTTGGCAGGCGTTGCAGCCGCGCTACGTGTTGGCAAAAGTGCGCGAAGATTGGCGGGCTGGGTTCGCCTTTGCCGTGCGGCGCGGTTTTCAGGAAGACCGGCGGGTGTGGCTCTCACGACTTGATGTGGCGAGCTTTGATCCTGCTCCCTTCAGTGGTGCGCTTGAGCGGGTAACGGCGCAGCAGATTGAAATCCACAGCTTTGCAGCGCTAGCTACTGCCGATGCCGGCTTTTGGCGTAAGTTGTATGAGTTCGAACAGCACACAACCTGCGATGTGCCATCAGCATTTCCGGTCGCCATACCGCCCTACGAACAATGGATCAAGCTCTACCAACCTGAACATGGCGCGGTGTGGGAAGGCAGTTTTGCGGCGATTGCAGATGGGCAAGTGGTCGGGATCAGCACACTCGAGACGGTTGATAACGAAACCGATCTGGAAGTAGGCTTTACAGCGGTGCGGCGCGACTACCGCGGGCGCGGGATTGCACTGGCGCTGAAGCTGTGTACGATTGCGTATGCCCAAGCGATGGGTGTGACCGGGATTCGCACCGACAACGACAGCATCAATCAGCCAATGTGGCAGATTAATCAACGGTTAGGCTTTCAACGGGGGGCGGTGTGGATCATCCTACGCCGGTGTGAGCAGATCGAGGAGCTGACGTGAGAGGGTTGCCATTGGTTGAGTTGGCAGGTGATGCCTACACACAGGGTTGGCGGCACGGGCGCGTCTTGCGCGCGGCGATTGCTGCCAACCTGCGCATTTATACCGCGCGCTTCGAGCGCGAATTGCGTATACCGTTAGCCGAGGTGTGGCAGCGCGCTCTGCGGTATGCGGACGCAATTGCCGGGCAGAACCCGGACTATGCCGCCGGAATGCGCGGGATTGCTGATGGCGCGGGCATGGAGCTGGCAGCGATTGCGGCGCTCAATGTGCGGTATGAACTGTTTTACCAGTACTTCCGTGAGTATGATCGTATCAATGGTAAGCCCGATGGTTGTACTGCCTTTGCCTTGCTGCCAACCGAGACGACGGATGGCCATCTGCTGGTTGGTGAAAACTGGGACTGGATCACCGGCGTGCGTGGCGCAATTGTGCGAACGAACGAACCCGATGGCCATCGCACACTTGCGTTTACTGAAGCCGGCATTTTTGGCGGCAAAATTGGTTTGAATTCGGCTGGGCTGGCGCTCTTAATTAACGGTCTGAGTAGCACTGCTGACGATTGGGCGAGTCTGCGGCGACCATTTCACGTGCGCTGTTACGAAATCTTGCGCGCGCGCACGTTGGCTGATGCGCAGGCGGTGATCACGGCGGAAGCGCGGGCCGGTTCGGCCAATTTCCTGATCGCCCAAACGCCCGATCAGGTAGTCAATATCGAAGCGGCGCCGGATGCCATCGCGCTGAGCAATTGCGCCAACGGTTGCCTGATCCACTCGAACCATTTTTACGATCCGACTAGTTTGGGCATTGTCGAACGCGCGATCGAGCGGGTGCCGCATTCTCAGTGGCGGCAAGCGCGTTTACAAGAGTTGTTAGCGCCGCGTCCGCAATCGCTGGCGAGCGTACAAGCAACATTGCGCGACCATGATCGCCATCCCTATTCGGTCTGTTTCCACATTGATCCCGCCGATCCGCCCGATGAGTATTACGAAACGGTGGCGTCGATCATCATGGATGTGACGGCCCAAACGTTGTATGCTACTGATGGGCCGCCATGCGAGCGCGCATATGTGCCATACCGGTTGAAGGCTAGGGTGGAAGCATCATAACGCAAGGCGACAATGCCGGTTTGGGTTGCATGCTAAAACTGCGCTCGCAATGATCGGAAGCGGCCTGATCACGAGGCAAAGGCGACCAATGCGTACTGTTCTTTTTATCTGTACCGGCAACTACTACCGCAGCCGCTACGCCGAACTGTTGTTCAACGCCATGCGGGTATCAGGCTGGCAAGCTGATTCGCGCGGTTTGCGGCTCTCGGCTACCAATCGGGGGCCGATCTGGCCCAACGTTCTTGTGCAATTACAACAACGCGGCTTTCCGCCGCCATCCGAAATCCGGCCACCAATGGCCTTGACCGAACCCGATCTGCGGCGAGCGACCGTGGCGATTGCCTTGGATGAGCGCGAGCATCGTCCGCTGATGCAGCAACGTTTTCCAGTGTGGGTGGAGCGAATCCGTTACTGGCAAACGCCTGACGTGCCGTTCTTGCCCGCCGATGAGGCGTTTCGCCGAATTGAAACGGGAGTGGTTGAATTAATTGCGGAACTGAGCCGTTGGCAAACGGCGGGCTAGGCGTGGGCTGCTGTGAGTGGGCGGAAAGATGCGCTCGCTATCGGCATTGCACGCGAGGGTAGGCGTGCGTGAGGGGTACCGGCGTTTGACGCACGCAAGGCGGGTCGGCTACAACAGGTGAGGGGAATCCATGGAGATTGGCGTCGTTTCGGATACGCATGGTCGGCTGGCGCCGGCGGCGCTAACAGCATTAGCCGGAGTTGAGTTGATCTTGCACGCCGGCGATATTGGCCATGAAACTATCCTCAACCGGCTCGCGATCATCGCGCCGGTGCTAGCCATTCATGGCAACACTGATGAGGGAACGGCGCTGGCCCGCGCTTATCCGGCGCACCGCTGGATCGAGCGCGAGGGTGTTGTGATCTATATGACCCACATTGGTGGCCAGCCCCGCCATCTTGTGCAATCGTTACCGAAGACGGTTGATAACCGGGCGCCGCAGGTCTATATTTTTGGCCATAGCCACCGGCCATTGTATGAAATGTACAATGGGGTGCTCTTTCTCAATCCGGGAACTGCCGGTGCGCCGCGAGGGGCAGGGTTGTCAGTGGCGAGGTTAACAGTGGCCAATGGGCAAGCTAGGGCAGCGATTATTGAGTTGGAGAGATGAGGGCGAGAGGGCGTTATGGCTTCAACCACGACAGCCCAGCGCAGACTCGATTGGCGCGGGCCGGTTGTAGGGCTTGGTTTAATCATCCTTTTCGCGTTGCTCCCGACGATTGCAACGGTATTGGATTGGGAGCGACGGCTCTTCTTTGCGGTGCATGGCATCTGCGCGCAGAGCCACAATCTGATCTCAGGTGGAGTGCAATTTCCGCTGTGCGCCCGCGATAGCGGCATCTACCTTGGGCTGATGGTTACGCTGGGAGTGATGGCAGCCTTGGGCCGGATGCGGGCTGGGAGGTTGCCGCCGCTGCCAATCGGCTTGACGCTAATTGGGCTGATGGCGGTGATGGGGATTGATGGGCTGAATTCAACCGTTGCCGAGCTGGGTTTTTTGCCAGCCTACCCGCCACGTAACGATCTGCGCCTTGTGACCGGGCTGGGGTTTGGCGCGGCATTGGCGGTAGGGCTATTATTGGTCGCCAATCATACCTTTCTGCCGCCCGATCGGTTGGCTGCCGAGCAGGCGCCAATCGGGAGCTGGCGCGATCTGGGGATCGTGATTGGCGCATTGGGGTTGGTAATGGCAGCAATTGCCGCCAACCAAGCAGTATTGGCATGGCCGCTGGTCTTGTTGAGCGTGATCGGGGTGACGGGGGTGATGACCTTTGCCGTAGCCTTACCGGTCAGCGCCTTCGCCGGCCTCAGCGGGCGAGTGCGGCATATTCGGCAATTGGCCTTACCGGGCATAGCTGGGTTTCTGGTGGCACTATTGTTGTTGGTCGTGCTAGCACGCTGGAAAATCGGGTTAGAGGTGTCAGGCTTGCTGCCGCCGCCACTGATCCCAGAGTAGCCCTCTTGTCAAGTCGGACGTCAGTGTGGCTCGACACGGTTTGTGAATAGTCAGAAGACCACCTTCACCACTTGTCAAGTCGCACGTCCACGTGGCTCAACACCGGCAGAATCGTGATGAGCGAGCCGGCGGTCCACGTCTCACGCGGCTCGTAGGGGAGCGCAGTTTGGTGCGACAAGCATGACCTCATCCTGATGCTATTACTGCCCTTATACCTCGGCTCTCTTCGCGCATGCGGAAAAATGGGGCAGAGGAATAAGGGTAGCAAACCGCCTTCATCCAAAGGCTTGCCGATGCAGGCTCTGGGAAGGCCGGGCAGCTTCATCTGAAATTACCGCGGTATCGTCACCTTCAGATCGTTCAGCGCAGTGCGTAGGTCGTCAAGGGCGACGCGCGCTTCAGGCGGAAGCTGATCAAGGCCGGTGACGGTGTCGAGCACCCGATGAGCCGCGATCGCAAGGCTATCGAGATGGCCGAGCAGACAGCCAGCCTCACGCGCTTCGGCATTGCGCGGACCGAAGGGGGCGTGCCAATAATCGGCTGAAGCCAGATAGCGCGTTTCGCCGAGCAGCTCAAGTGCCAGCGTGCAGCGGTCGAGTGGGCGGATCGCCAATACCTCTCGATTGTTAAGCGTAATCTGGCCGGGTGCATGGCGGATCAAAGTGATCGCGTCATCAGTACGGCTAACGCCATCTTCACTCAGATGCAAGGTTCTGATCTGCACACCACCAACTCCTTCGCTTAAAAACGACCGTGGCGCTCGAGAGCGCTGCGTGGTAATTCGAGCGGGCACAAGACCAACAATGCCTGCGCCGGGGCATGGCCGGGATTATGCCAGCGGTGGGGCAACCCTGCCTCGAACAACAGGCTATCACCGGGACCGATCGTGTAGGTGTGATCGGCGACGGTATACAAGATCTGGCCGCTCAACCCAAACACAAACTCTTGGCCGGTATGGACGATTGCCTCGGGACCGCTGCCAGCGCCGGGATTGAGCGTGAGCAACAGCGGTTCAAGGGTGCGATTGGCCAAACCGGGCGCTAAATCGGTGAGTGCGCCGTGCGGAAAGAGGGTCGCAGTCGTCTGACCGGCGGGGGTGAAGACGACGCGCTGTTGAGGCACGTCAGGCGTAAAAAAGGCGCTGATCGGCACTTGCAGCGTCATTGCGAGGCGCTGGAGTGTGCTGACGCTCGGTGAGGTACGACCATTTTCGATCAGGCTGAGCGTATTCACAGCCAACCCGCTCGCTTCGGCCAGCGCGCGGATTGACATCCGGCGCTGCTCGCGCAAGGCGCGCAGACGGCTACCAACGTCAATCCTCACATCTTCCCCGATGCCGTGAGTAGCACTGGCAAGTTCGACCTCAGAACGCACGACTCTCTCCTTCTGGTTGCGCTAGATCTGTTCATTATTATAAGACAGATTTGTGATTTGCCACCCAGTAAATTGGTTGCGTTCTAGTAACAGTTGCCAGCGTAAACAGAACCTCTGCGCCACTACAAGGCGCAGAGGTCTGGGAAGCAATCAACAAAGACGCGCGCGATCAGTCGCCGGTGGGGGTGCGCTGGCGCATCCGCTCATACTTCTCGCGGGCGCGGCGGGCAAGAGCGAGGGCGCGGCGCTCACCGTGTTTGGCGATCGAGTACGAGGTGCGGCGGATGCGGTTGCCGTCGCGCCACGTCGCCTCGTAGACCTCACGGCCATCTTTAATGGTGCGGCGCACGCCAACAATGCCAGTGCTGGTGCGGGAAACGCCAATCACTTGCCGCTCGGTGCGTGGCTTACCTAGCTCGCGCTCGGTAGCGTTGCGCCATTCGATCGCGGCAGCCAAAGCGGCGAGCCGGTCGCCATACACCGAATCCGAGAAAAACTTGCTACGGCGCTGCTTGTTCCACGTCACGCGCACAAAATAGCCAAAGGTGCGCTTAGCCGGGTGATCAATGCGGGTAATCCCTTTGTGCTTGGTGGTCTTGGGGCGGAGACGAGCCGGCAGCTTCTTCGTCTCGACCACAGGCTGCTCGGCAGGGGTGGCTAGCAGCCGGCGCGCCTGTTCTGGGTCGAGATCGGGGAGCGGCTCGTAGCGTAGTACGGCCATCGGATCTTCGGTCGGGGGCAGCGTCGTTGCTTCCTCCGCAGCAGTTGTCGGCTCAATAGCCGGCAGATTGGCCGGCCGGACAGCGTGTCGGCGGGGCATTGCTGATTGCTCCTTTTAAAAACGTGGTCGAACTTGTACATTTAGTGATTGCCTCGAAGGTTGAAACCTCCGATTTCTATCTTACCACATTTTGTCCATTCGCTGCACAGTAATACTGGGCAAAAAAGTACAAATTTGGTTGGATAGAGCGTCTGATTTGATAACAAACGATTGTGATGAAACGCACAAATTTTGAATAAAATTGTGGTTTTTGTCACAAAATCGCTAGGGTAAAGGTTCCATTTTCAACTGTCAGGTGGTGAATAACTGTTGGGCAGGTGGGGTGGGTGGGGTGTTGAGCGGTCACAGCTCTGCTGTCATTGCGAGCGTGTGCTCCTCTGCTGTCGTTGCGAGCGTGCGGGCAGTGTGTATGATCTAGAACAGTCGTTTACTGCTGGGCTAGGAACTCAGCCCTTCAGGGGTGGGCTATGCTTGCGAGGCCCGCTGTGCGGGTTGATGGCCCTCTTCCCCCCGTTCCTTCTCCCACCTTACGGCAGGAGAAGGGGAGCCGTGCTGGGTAAACGGGACAGGCATCGCTCACACGGAATGCAATAGCCTCCCTCTCCGTAACGTTGAGGGACGAGCGGAACATTCGGTTAAGTACAACCGTTTCCTGCTAGATGCCTCAAAACCCGGCACCACGCTCCCCTTGCCCGCGCCAGTGGGAGAAGGGCTAAGGGTGAGCGTGAGCCGGCGCATCTCAAGGCCGTCAACCTCATCTCCGCTTATACGTTCTGTCCGCCCTTGAACCCGCGAGGGGCGGGAGGCACATCGCCTCTCTGTCCGCAGGGAGCGGGTCGGGCGAGCGGGTGGTGTGGCTCGGCTTCATAGTGAGGAGGGGCGGAGCACCTGCGTTGGGCATAGCCCCCGCCTCAGTCCTCCCCCAGCGGGAGAGGGAGGCACAGATCTACGCTGACCACGGGGCGCGAGGAGTGACGAGGCCCGGCTTTGTGGCGAGGGACGCTCCCCTGCTGTCGTTGCGAGGGCGGGTAACGTCCACCGCAATCTCCCGCTTCAGCGGGAAGGATGCCTGAGCGCATCGCTCTCGCATTCGGAGGAGATACCGTCGCCGCACGGAATATGGCAGCGCGATGCCCCTACGTGACGCGCAATGATATCACGATGTTGGCGGCAAAAAGGGCGCTGAGGTTGCGTTCTTTGAAATAAGGCGCATGCCGTTACATTTGATAGGTTGATATTATTTATGTCTTGACAGCATACATATAATGTAAGAGCGATCTAGACGCCGAGAAATTTCGCTATTGGCAATCCTCTCTCACTACCTCCCTCACTCACCCTTTTCTCGGTCATACTCCAGCCTAGTTGATATCCGCCTGATACTTTCAGGCAGTGCCCGCCGATGCCTTGTTGTCCGCCGTGACGTGTGTGCGAGGAGGGTTGCATATGCCGGAAAGTATTCAGTGGACGCTGAGCGTGGCTGTGGCCGGGGGGCCGCGGAAGACTGAATCTCAGACGCTGCCGGTTGATGTCTATCTGAAGGGCCAAGTGCAGATTGCAGCGGCTAGCGGCTCCACGCCGGGCCAAGCCAATTTTGTCGCGCCGTCGGGCGGCGGGACGGTGCGCTTTGTCTTGATTTCGGCGAGCCGGTATGACGCCACGCCACCATTGACCTATACCGTCGATGGCGGTAGTGCAATCACGCTCGATGGCCCGCATCTGTTGATCGGCGCCGGGGCAGTGGCGTTGCTAGGCGCGGCTCATCTCGATATTGTCTTTTCCAATCCAACGACGCAGCCGGTTACGGTTGAGGTGCTGATCGGGCGTGATGCAGCGTAAGCTGCCACTGCCAACGGCGGCATGATGCGTCCTCACAAGCAGGTGACGCCGCCATCATCACATGGTGGCGAACGAGCGAGCGTTTCGGGCTATCGCAAGGAGCAACAGTATGCCGGTCACTTTGTCGTATCCGGGTGTCTACATTGAGGAAGTGCCAAGCGGTGTGCGCACAATCACCGGGGTGGCGACGTCGATTACCGCTTTTGTCGGGCGGGCGCGGCGCGGGCCGGTGAATGATCCGGTGCGGATCCAAAATTTTGGTGATTACGAGCGGCTCTTTGGCGGGTTATGGGAAGCGAGCACGATGAGTTATGCGGTGCAGCATTTCTTTCTCAACGGCGGCACCGATGCACTCATTGTGCGCCTCATTAATGGCGCGACTGCGGCTCGCTTCAATCTGTCGCCCGCGAGCGGAACCGATAATCTAACGCTGGATGCGAGCAACGAAGGCGCATGGGGCAATAATCTGCGGATCAGCATTGATCACGCGACTCGCGAACCATTGCAACTCGATGAGTTTAACTTGATGGTTGTCGAGATTATTCCGGGGACGAACCCAGTGCAGGCGGCGCGGCGCGAGACGTTTCGCAATGTGTCGATCGATCCGACTGCGTCGCGCTATGTAGGGACGGTGCTAGCGCAAGAGTCGCTGCTGCTGCGCATCCCCGATCCGCATCCCGGTGCCTTTCCGACGGTGCGGCCAGCGGTCGTGGCCGATGTTCTGCCGGCGGCGAATGGTACTGATGGAAGTGTGTTGAGTCACACTCAGTATTTGGGCGATTTTGATGCCAAGACCGGCATGTATGCCTTGCGCAAAGCCGATCTCTTTAATCTGCTCTGTATTCCGCCGGTTACCCGCGAGAATGATGTGAGCGAGGCGGTATGGACGGCGGCGCTGCGTTTTTGCCGCGACGAGCGGGCGTTTCTGATTGTTGATGCGCCATCGAGTTGGCGGAGCATCGCCACTGCGGTGGGAGGGATCGGCACATTTAGCGCGGCAGTGGCGCGTGATGATCACGCGGCGATCTATTTTCCACGGGTACGCATTCCTGATCCGTTGCGCGAGAACCGGCTGGAAGAGTTTGCGCCGTGTGGCGCGGTGGCCGGTATCTTTGCCCGCACCGACGCTCAGCGCGGGGTGTGGAAGGCGCCGGCAGGGCAGGACGCAACGCTGTTTGGCGTGCGGGCGTTGGCGGTGAACTTGACCGATGGCGAACAGGGCCAACTCAACCCGCTTGGTGTCAATTGTCTGCGCACTTTCCCGGTGAGCGGCAATGTGGTCTGGGGGGCGCGTACCTATCGTGGAGCCGATCAGTTGGCTTCGGAATGGAAGTACATCCCGGTACGCCGGTTGGCGCTGTTTATCGAAGAGACGCTCTACCGGAGCCTGCAATGGGTGGTCTTTGAGCCGAACGATGAGCCGCTTTGGGCGCAGATCAGGCTGAACGTGGGCGCGTTTATGCAGACCCTCTTCCGGCAAGGCGCGTTTCAGGGCCGTTCACCGCGCGAAGCCTATCTGGTGAAGTGCGACCGTGAGACAACAACCCAGACCGACATCAATATGGGTGTGGTCAACATTGTCGTCGGCTTTGCGCCGCTCAAGCCGGCTGAGTTTGTGATTATCAAGATTCAGCAGTTGGCCGGGCAGGTGGAGTAAGGACAGAGGGGACGTAATTTGTTGCGCCCAGACGAGGGAGATAGGGTATGGCTCAGTTTAGCGTGAATGCGCAGCGGTTCGATCCGTACAAGAACTTTAAGTTCCGGATCAAGTGGGATGGCCGGTATGTGGCTGGGGTTAGCAAGGTGTCGGCGTTGAAGCGCACCACTGAGGTGGTCGAGCATCGCGAAGGAGGCGATTCGAGCAGCATTCGCAAGTCGCCGGGGCGGATCAAATTCGAGCCAATTACGCTCGAGCGGGGCGTGACGCACGATACCGAGTTCGAGAAGTGGGCGAATAAGGTTTGGAATTACGGTTCTGGACTGGGGGCCGAAGTCTCGCTGAAGGATTTTCGCAAAGACATCATTATCGAGGTCTATAACGAAGCTGGCCAGTTGGCGATTGCCTATAAAGTGTACCGCTGTTGGGTATCGGAGTATCAGGCGCTGCCTGAACTCGACGCCAATGCCAATGCAGTCGCGATCCAGAGCATCAAATTGGAGAACGAGGGTTGGGAGCGCGACTACGATATTGGCGAGCCGGACGAGCCAAGCTTCACCGAGCCGCAGTGAGGTGGGGGAATTGGCACACTGATTCAGCGCCCAACGCTGCGCTTGGCACTGTTGTGTTCACGAGGTGAGCGATGGCCATTTCCACAGCGATGTTGCTCGATATTTGGGAGGCAGGCGCGGCGCAACCGCCGCTGGTGCGGGCACTGGCGCTGTTAGCGCCGTTGTTCCCAGAGACAGCCGTCGCTGAGTTGCCGGTAGGCGCGCGCGATGCGCTGCTGTTGTTGGTGCGGGAATGGCTGTTTGGGGTGCAGATGGAGTGTGTTGCAATGTGCCCGGCCTGCACGACCCGGTTAGAGTTTACGTTAGCGACGACGGCTTTGCGCGCGTTAGCGCCGACGACAGCAGTGCAATCACTTGACGTTGGCGGCCAACAACTCGCCGTTCGCCTGCCGGCTAGCGCCGATCTGCTGGCGTTGCCACCCGGCCCGGCTGCAACCCGCCGCTTGATTGAACGCTGTTTGATCGATGCGCCGGCTGTGCTGTCTGATGAGGCATTGGCGGCGGCGGCAACCGCGATGGCGGCGGCTGACCCGCTGCTCGATCTGCAGATCGAGTTGGCTTGCCCTGATTGTGGCCACACGTGGGCCACGCCGTTCGATATAGCGGGATTTGTCTGGCAAGAACTAGATTGGTGGGCGCGACAGTTGTTACGTGATGTCCATACGCTGGCGCGGGCGTATGGGTGGCATGAGCGCGAGATTCTGGCGCTAAGCCCGCAACGGCGCGCGTTGTATTTGCAATTGGTGAATGATGAACGATCCGCTAGCTAATCTGTTGGCGCGCAGTTTCGGCGAGCACCTAGCCGGTGCGGTGCAACCGCGCCTGCCGGCCCGGTTCGAGCCGGTTGCGCCACTTAGTGGCGAGGTGACGCCAGTGCGGGTGGATGATCGGGCTGTACCGGGATCACCGTCGGCGGTGCAGCGGGTGGAGTCATCACCTGCGTCACCCGCCAGCGCGATCGTGCCGGTTGAACGCCGGGAGGCGCCGCCGTTGCCGGTAGCTCCGCCGCCGGCATGGGGGCAACCGCCAATTATCGGCAGCGAGATGCGGTCTATCCCTACGTCGTACTCTGATGCGCCAGCGCCTAGCTCGCCGGATCGTGGCCCTAGCGAAGCGAACGGCGAGCGCACTGCGCCGGCAGGTATAGCACGTTTCGTCGATTTGCGCGGGTTGCCGGAGCCGACCAGCGTCGTTGATCAGCTACGGTTGCCGGAGGTTGCCGCTGTACTGCCTGCGATGCCGCCAGCGCCTGCCATTTCGTTCCAGCCGGCCAGCGCTCCAGATACGCCGCGCGAACCACCGGTAGCGCCGGCCACCCGGCACCCTGTTGCGCCGACGCCGGTTATAGCGCGTAAACCGGTAGCGCCAACCCATCCGCCGCGCATCACCGTGACAATTGGGCGGGTGGAGGTGCGTGCCGTACCAACGCCATCGTCGCCGTCACGCTCACGACTGCAACCGCCGGCCCCGAAGCTCAGCCTTGACGAATATCTGCGCCGGCGTGAGGGAGGAACGCGATGAGCAACGCGCTCGCGATTGCCGCAGTCACTGCTGTTTTGCGTGATCTGTTGCAAGACGGTCTGATCGATCACGACCTCACCGGCGCGCTCGGTGATGTGACGGTGAGTGTTGTGGCGCCGGCGCAGGCCCTCGCCGTCTTCACCCCCAACAGCGGCCAACTCAACCTCTTTCTCTACCACCTGAGCTACAACCCCGGCTGGCGCAACCACGGTTTACCGTCGCGTTCGGGGCGCGGCGATTTGATCAGCGATCCGCCGTTAGCACTCGATCTGCACTATTTGTTGACCGCCTACACCGACCAAGACTATCTGGCTGAACTGTTGCTGGGCTATGCGATGCAGCTCTTGCACGAGACGCCAGTGCTAGCCCGCGATGCCATCCGCATTGCGCTCGCCCCGCCTGCGCCGGTCAGCGGCGTTGCCTTGCCGGGATCGGCTCGCGCCAGTCTGGTAGCATCTGATTTGGCCGATCAAATCGAACAGATCAAAATCACTCCCGAACCGCTGAGCCTCGAACAGGTCTCGCAAATCTGGTCAAGCGTGCAATCGCCGTACCGTCCCACCGTGGCCTATCAAGCATCGGTGGTCTTGATCGAAAGTCGGCGACCAACTAGGCAGGCGCTGCCGGTGCGCCGGCGCAATCTGTATGTGCTGCCTTTCCGCCAGCCGCGTATCACCCAACTTGGCGCGCAAGCCACCGCAACCGATCCGGTGAGCTTCCAGCAGCCGATCTTGCCCGGTTACCGACTGGTGATCCGTGGCCAACAGTTACGCGGTGAAGATGTCGTGATCCGGATTGGCGAGACTGAAGTGGCGGTACTGCCGGCTCAGATGACTGATACCCAGATCATCGTCGCGTTGCCGGCGAGCTTACGGGCCGGCGTACAGGCGGTGCAGGTCGTTCACCGGCTGCAACTCGGCACGCCACCCACCCCGCACCGTGGGGGCGAATCGAATGTGGCGGCGTTCATCTTGTCCCCTATGATTAGCGCTACCGCCGGCCCACGTGATGGCGACGGCAATGTCACGCTCACCCTCACCCTCACGCCGCCGGTGGGCAAACAGCAGCGGGTGACGCTCTTGCTCGACGAAACATCGCCGCCGGCCAATCGGCCACCGCGCTCGTTCGCGTTGCCGCTGCCGGCGCGCGTGCCTGCGCTTCCACCCAACGATACTGATGCGACGCTCACGATCACGACAGACATTGTGCCGGCGGGCACCTATTTGGTACGGGTGCAGGTAGATGGGGCAGAGAGTCAACTTGACGTAAGCGGAAGCGGATTTAGCGGGCCAACGGTGGTCATCCCATGAGCACGGCCACGGCAATCGATTGGGTGACAGCCAACCAGCGCTACCTCAATGCAGCGCTCGACGTGACGAAGCAGCGGCTGGTCGGGAAGGGCAATGAGGCACGGTTGCGTGCAGCCGAACAGGCATTGGCGGCAGCCCGCGTTGCTATGCCCGCGCTGCCGGCGCTTGAGCAGCTGCGCATCATCTTTGGCTTGACCGAGTTCGAGACCGAACTGCTGCTGTTCTGCGCGGCTGTGGAACTCGATAGTAGCGTGGCGGCGCTCTGTACGGCGGCGCAGGGTGATCCGCAGCGTTACCGTCCGACCATCGGGCTGGCGCTGGCAGTGTTACCCGCTGCTCACTGGAGCGCGGTAACGCCGACTGCGCCGTTGCGCCACTGGCGGTTGATCGAGGTGGCCGAGGGTGAGCCGCTCGCGACTGCGCCGTTACGGATTGACGAGCGAGTATTGCACTACCTGCTCGGTGTGGCGACGCTCGACCGGCGCCTGCAGCCGCTGGTACGTCTGCTAGAACCGGCAGCGGCGCTGCCGGCCTCGCATCGGCAACTCGTGGAACGGATTGCAACCCTGTGGGAAGAGCAACCTGCACCGCCGCCGGTGCAGATCTGCGGCAGCGATTCGTTCAGCCGGCAGGCGATTGCCGCAGCGACAGGCGAGCGACTGGGGCGGGTAGTGTATCTGTTGCGGGCCGAGGATGTGCCTGCCGGCCCTGCCGAGCAAGAGTTGTTGGCCCGCCTGTGGGAACGGGAAGCGGCGCTGAGCGGCGCGCTGGCGCTGATTGCAGTGGACGATGGCGAAACGTCGCGGGCGTGGCTTGGCTGGCTGGAACGGGTACAGGGCATGGTGTTGTTGGCGAGCGCCGATCCGTTGCCGTCCGGCGATCGGCTGATTGTACGGTTTGATGTACCACAACCCGATCGAACCGAGCAACGATCGCTCTGGCAACAGATACTGGGTGAACGAGGTCTAGCTCTCAACGGCCAACTCGAACCGCTGCTGGAGCAGTTTACCCTCAATGCTAACGCCATTCGCGCTGCCGGATTAGCGGTCTCTACTGATCAGGCTGCTGATTGGTGGGGAGCCTGCCGCGCGCAGGCCCGTCTCCGTCTCGATGGGTTGGCACAGCGGATCGAGACGGTGGTGAGTTGGGACGATCTCGTATTACCGGACGAGCACATCGCAACGCTGCGCCAGATGGTAGCGCATGTGCGCCAGCGGGATCGGGTGTACGAGCAGTGGGGCTTTGGCCTGCGCGGTGAACGCGGGTTGGGGATTAGCGCGCTCTTTGCCGGGCCGAGCGGCACCGGCAAGACGTTAGCTGCCGAGGTGTTAGCCAACGAACTGCGGCTCGATCTCTATCGCATTGACCTTAGTGCAGTGGTGAGTAAGTATATCGGCGAAACCGAAAAGAATCTGCGCCGCATCTTCGATGCTGCCGAAGGCGGGGGCGCGATTCTGCTGTTCGACGAAGCCGATGCGCTGTTTGGCCGCCGCAGCGAAGTGAGAGACAGTCACGATCGGTACGCTAACCTTGAAGTGAGCTACCTCTTGCAGCGGATGGAGGCGTACCGCGGCTTGGCCATTCTTACCACCAACATGAAGCAAGCGATTGATGCCGCGTTCTTGCGCCGAATTCGTTTTATCGTGAACTTCCCATTTCCCGACGCAGCGCAACGCCGGCGCATCTGGCAGCGGGTCTTTCCGCCCGCTACACCGCTGGCCGAGCTGGATTGGGCGCGGCTAGCGCAACTGAATCTAGCTGGTGGCAACATTCGCGGCATCGCCTTGAATGCCGCTTTTCTGGCCGCTGATGCCGGCGAATCGGTGACGATGCGCCATCTCTTGAGCGCGGCGCACAGCGAATACGCCAAATTAGACAAACCGCTGACCGAGACGGAATTGCGCGGGTGGGGGGGATTGACGCACGGATAGGCCGGAAAGGGTGGGCAATGGCGGTTGAGATTGAGATTCAGATAGATGAAATAGCCCTGATCGGCTTTGAGCGACTCAACCGCGAGCGCGTCAAAGCGGCGTTGGTTGCCGAGTTGAGCCGGTTGCTGACGGAAGAGGGCATGCCGGAGGGCCTGAATAGCGATCGGATCGTCGCGACGCTTAACGGCGGCGCGTTTCGGTTAGCGCCGGGGATGCGGCCTGAGCAGATCGGCCAGCAGATCGCACTGGTGCTCTATCGGGGGTGGCGGTAGGGGCGTGGGGAAGTGTCGGTTGACATGAGCGGGGCGCGGAGGGCATCTGAACGGTCGCACCACATCGCCCTTGAACATCGACCGGTTGCGAGCCAGAGAGGCTACCATCCCAACCTCTGTGAACAAAACAGCTATGATCAAAATTGCCATACGCAAACCAACCCGCGCCCCTGCACCGGCCCGCGCTGCCGATGTTCCGGCCTTGCTAGCGCAGGCCGCCGCGCAACCGGCGGTCGCGCTACCCTACCGGGCTACTCTTGAGGCGCGGTTTAGCCGTCGGCTCGACCAGATTGCTGTCTATGCCGGGCCGCTGGCGCAAGCGGCGCTGACCTTCTTGCACGCCGAGGCGCTCACCCATCAGGGGGCCATCTTCCTCGCTGATCCACACCCGCCACTGGAGGTGGTTGCCCACGAGGTGGTGCATGTGTTGCAGATGAGGAGTGGAGCATTAGACGCCAGCCCGCAACCCGGTGAAGCAGCGATTGGGGGTGCGGGAACGGGGTGGTCAGAAGATGGCGCTGTTCAGCACGAGGCGCCAATTGTCCCCGCCACCGCACCCGCCGAGCACGAGGCGACGCTGCTGACTGCACAGGCGCAGCGCGTGACTGCTACCCCGCTCGTGCCGCCCTTGGTCGTGACCACGACTTTACCGCCGGCAGCGGTAGCCTTGCGCCGCGCTGCGACCCCGGCCCCGCCCACCAACGAACCGGCGGCTGAGACCTTCCGTCGCACCGCCGAACGCAAGCACCGCCCAGCGGCGCCAGCGCCCGAAACTCCGCGACCGGTGTCAGCTCTGTCGCCAGTTCCATCCACGGTGCCACCAGCCATCGAACCAGATCAACCGCCGTGCGAGCTGCCGCCACCATCAGCGCCCGGCGTGAGCGAAGCAGATGTCGCGGCCCGCGAGGCTGAGCAGGCGCAGGCCGCAGCGGCGCTGGCTGCTGCTGAAGGGCCGGAAACCTTGATGGTAGCCTTTGCCGCTGCGCCGCCGACGATAAAGGCTCAACACGCTGCAACATTGGGCAGCGAGACCAACCGGCTGGCAAAAGAAGAACAAGCCGCGTTTAGCGCCGAACTGCCCGATCTGCATGCCGAACTCAACACGCAGGTCGAAACCCCGCCGCCGCTGGCCGTTGCCCCGCCAGATGCCCGCCCGCTCGACCTAGATGTTGAAGGAGCAGTGCCGCGGGTTGAACTGCCGCCAACGCCCGATCCCGGTCGCTACACTGCCAACGACCGCGTCACTGCCGATGTGTCGCGGCTGCTGAGCGGCGAGGCCGATGATCGCGCCGCCAGCCTTGCCACGCAACTGCGCGCAGTGCAAACCAGCGATGCCAGTGTTGCGACCTCACCCGGGGCACTGCCGCGCGTGCCGTTAACCGAGGGGGCCGACCCGGCGCAACTCGACGAACAGATCACCAAAGGGATCACGCAGTCGCGCCAGATGCGCGACGAGGCGGCGCAGGCGGTGATCAACGGGCCGGGGCCGGAACAGGCCCAACCGGTCGCACTCGATGCAGCGTACCCAGTAGGTGAACTGGCGCAGCCGGAGATCGCCGCGCCGGCAATGCCTGCCGAACCGCAGGCGTATCTTGAGCTAGACCTGCCGCCGGAGGTTCAGATCACCTTCGATCAGCAGCACCAGTCGGCAATGGAGGCGAGTCTGGCTGAAGCGCGAACGCAGGTGGATGCAGCGAGCGCCGAACGCGATCAGCAGCGGGCCGAGGCGGTGGCCGCAGCGCAAGCGCAGGCGCAAGCGCAATCGGCGCAGGCTGATGAGCAGCAACGAGCCGGCGTGATCGAAGCCCGTGCGCAGATACAGGACGCGCGGCAAGAGACGCTGGCAGCGCAGCAGTCGGCAGTGGGCGACATCGAGCAACAGGCGACTGCCGAGCGCACTGCCCACAGGCGCGATATCGACGAGCGGGTGCACGCCGACGAATCCCAGATCGAGCAGCACTACACAGCAGCGGAGCGTGATGCCCGCGCCGAGGTAGCCGATGGCGAGCGGGAAGCCGCAGCCGAACGGCAACGATCCGAACGCGAAGCCGCAGAGCAGAGCTGGTGGGATCGGGCGGTCAACTTCGTGCGCGATGCTTTCGCCGCCCTCACCAGAGCGATCGGTGCCATCTTCGACGCTGTGCGGCGCGCGGTCAACGCGATTCTCGATGCGGCTAAGGCGCTGGCGATGCAGATCATTGACGCCGCTGCCGCCTTTGTCAATGGCCTGATTGCCGCCTTCGGCGAATTGCTGAAAGGGCTGGTCGATACTCTCATCGGCAGCATTTTCCCCGAACTGGCAGCGCGGCTCAATGCCGCCATCGACAACGCAGTGGCCTTCGCGCAGCGTGTGGTCACCGCCGCCGCCGAGGGTCTCAAAGCCGGCATCGCCGCGCTGGTCGAAGGACTGCGCGCCGGGCTGAATGCGATCATCAACATCTATCAGGCAGCAGTGCAACTGGCGCTGGCTGCCGTGCAAGCGGCGCTCACCGGCGATTGGGCGGCGCTGGCGCGCATGGCGCTCGAAGCGGTGCTGAAGGTGGCCGGGATTGATCCCGCCACCTTCTACCAGTTCATCGGGCGAGCACAAGAGACCTTCCAGCTCATTCTCGCCGATCCGGGCAAGTTTGTCGGCCATCTGGTCGATGCCTTCCTCGATGGAGTGCGCCGCTTCGCTGATAACATCCTCACCCATCTGCAAGCTGGCATCATCGGCTGGTTAACCGGTTCGCTCGGTGGGGCGGGGATCACGTTGCCCGAGCGGTTCGACCTGATGGGGGTGCTGAGCCTGATCCAGCAGATCCTTGGGCTGACGTGGGAACGATTACGCACGCGGGCGGTGCGCCTAATCGGCGAGCGGGCCGTCGCCGTAATCGAGGTTGTCGCCGGTTACCTACGCACGCTGATCGAAGGCGGCTGGGATGCGCTCTGGCAGCGGATCCGCGATGATCTGGCCAGTCTGCGCGAAATGGTGCTCGAAGGGATCAAGCGTTTTCTGCTCGAACGGATTGTCATAGCGGCGATCACCCGTCTTGCCACAATGTTCAACCCGGTCGGCGCCATTGTCAATCTGATTTTGGCCGCTTATAACCTGTTCACGTTTTTGCGTGATCAACTGGCGCGGATCATCGAAGTGGTGCAGACGGTGGTCAACGCGATCGGCGACATTGCCCGCGGCATCATCCAACCGGCGGCACAGCGGGTCGAAGAGACGCTGGCCCGTCTGCTGCCGCTGGCGATAGATCTGCTGGCCCGCCTGCTCGGTTTGGGCAACGTGGGCAACAACGTGCGCCAGATCATCGAGCGGGTGCGCGGGATGGTTGATCGCGCCATCGACCGCCTGATCGACCGGGTGCGGAACATGTTCAGCGGGAGCGGGGCTGAGCGTCGGGCGGCAGCGGAAACTGCGCTGACGTGGGAGGTAGGAGCATTGACAGTTCCCTTCACCGCTGCCGGCCAACACCACCTCTACGTGCGTATTGTCAACCGGCGAGCAGTTATGTCGGTGGCCAGCAATGAACAAGACTTTGACCGTTTCGCTAACGATTTGGCGCAGCGGATTCAGGCGTTGCCTGATAGCCCCAACAAAACACGTCTTAGCCAGCAGCTTGCACAGGCTCGCCAACTGTCTGCCACGGTCGAAACGCAGCAGACTCAGGCAGCTAACCGCGCGGCACAGGCGCAAGGTGTTGCCGGGCCGGGTCTGCCAACAGAGCAGAATATCCAACGCCAGCTCGACCAACTCATTGCGGCGTTGTCAGGTGTGATGGTTTGGGCTAGCAGTGTGCCACGTGATTTCGCGCCGGGCCACATTCAGTACAACCCGCAAGGTGATCGGGCGCGGCGCGCGCATGGCTGGCTTGGTAAGAAAGCGCACCGTGAACCTGAAGATCAAGCCCGTGTGTCAAGGCCGCTTAATCGAGCAATTACCGATTTGCAAACCCAAGGTGTCACCATCAATGCCAGTTTTGATGCTGGTCACCTCATTGCTAGTCGCTATGGCGGCGATGGTAGTTGGCGTAACTTAGTGCCGATGGAAGCGCGGATGAATCGCAGTTGGTTTAGTGCTTTTGAAGCACGAGTGCAGACGCACGTTGATGTCGGTGAGGCGATCTACGCCGATATTAATGCTAGTTACGGCGGCAATGCGTTTGCACGTTTGATGAGCGAAACCGGGATTAGCAGTTTGACACCGTTGCAGCAACTCACTGTGGCGCCGGTCTTTGAACGCATCCCTCAAGCGATCACAGCAACGGTTGGTCGTCGTACTAGCGATGGCCGTGATCAAGTCATCTTTCAGCAGACGTTCGATCCACGCCAGCGTTTGGCTTTTACCATCGGCCAAGCGCGGCGCGAAGGGTTAGTTGGCGGTGGACAGCCGGAGAGATCGCGCGATCTCTTTATCCAACGTGATGAAGAATCTTCTAGAGGATAGGCGTATGCCCACACTTATTCACCAACTCCAATCCCACCTTGATCAACCGCTGCGAGCCAGTGTGAGTCGCGTTCCCCACTCTCTCGACCCTGCCACCCGCGCGCGCTTCGAGCCGCGTTTCGGCTATGACCTGCGCGATGTGCGCATCTATCGCGATGCTGCTTCGGCGGCGCTGGCGGCCCACCTCGGCGCAGCGGCGTATACCGTTGGCCAGCACATCCACTTCGGCGCCGGTCAGTACGCGCCGTACACCGCTGCCGGGCAACGCCTGCTGGCGCACGAACTGGCGCATGTCGTACAACAGGCCGAAGGCGCGCAGGGGCGCAGCGCCGCTGCGCTCGAAGCCGAGGCTGACCAACGGGCCACAGCCGGCGCGCCTGTGCTTGGCCCGCTGCGCCCGTTGCCCGTGCCAGCCCAACCACTGCTCCAGTGCTACCGTGTGCCCGGATCGTTGCGCTGCAACGAGGTGGTTGATTGGCTGGACGCCAATTCGCCGTATGCCCCGGAGTGGGCTGAAACCCGCTGCACCTACGCCTTCACCGGCGGTGTGCAGACCCGTAGCGAGACCCTGCGCAATGGACAAGTGCGGATAACAGCGCGCGGCATGCCTACTGCGACGGTGATGGTCGATTGCCCGATTGATCGCCCGGAATGGAACCCGACCGAACGCTCCAACCGTGCCGCTGAGGTAGCAGCGTGGAACGCGATGCGCGCCACGCTCGACGCGCACGAGGCCGAACATCGCCGGATTGGTCAACAATGGCGGGCGACGCTCGAGCAGCGCTTTCGCAGCGTGAACTTCACCGTCACCGGCAGCGATGCCGGCGATGCGATGCAACAGGCGCAGGAGCGCGTCGCCGCATTGCAACAGCAATGGCAAGCCGATGCGCAGACGGCCCAAGATGCAATCGATCCGTTTCGCGGCGCAGTGTTGCGCTGCCCGTAGTTGGCCGAGGAGACTCTATGACCACGTTTCCCCGTTCACCCCGCCTGCTCAAAGGCGCACTGGTCAGTTTCGATCTGCCCAACCCCAAGCCGGCGGTGATTGTCTTCCAATACAACCCCGATACGTTGTCGCGCACGCTCGAAGCGCAAACCGGCGGCGAGGGGGCTGATGCGCTGCGTATCAAGGGCGCACCGGTCGAGACGATCAAGCTCGATAGCGAACTCGATGCTACCGACCAGCTTGAACAAGGTGCGGCGGCCATCGGCTTGCATCCGCAACTGGCGGCGCTCGAGGTGTTGATCTATCCTAAGAGCGCGCTAGTGATCGCCAATACTGCCCTACTCAACGCCGGCACAATCGAGATTCTGCCGCCGCAAGCGCCTTTTACGCTCTTTATCTGGGGGCCAAAGCGGGTGCTGCCGGTGCGCCTGACCGAGTTCAGTATTACCGAAGAGGCGTATGATCCGCAGCTTAACCCAATCCGGGCTAAGGTGTCGCTTGGGCTGCGTGTACTGAGCTACAACGACCTGCCGGCAGCCAACCCCGGCTATCATCTCTTCCTCGCCCACCAGATCGTCAAAGAAACGATGGCGGCCATTGCCCGCACCGGCTCGCTCGACGCTGCCGGTGCCGGGGCGAAGTTGCTGTAACTGCTCACCTGCACGAAAGGGGCACTGCTGTGCTGCATCCTAATAGCCGCTACTACCGGATCGCAACCGCTACCCTCACGACTGCCGATGGTCGCCAGATTGTCTATCTGCGGCGCCGATTGTTGCCTGCCGGCGCCGCGATGCCGTTGCTGGCCGACGTCGAAGTCACCGGCGGCGACCGGCTCGACCTGATCGCAGATCGTGCGTTTGGCGACTCCGAACAGTTTTGGCGCATCTGCGACGCCAACGACGCTATGAATCCGTTTGATCTCACCGCTGAGATTGGTCAGTTGCTGCGGATAGCAGTGCCAACCTTTGAAGGGTAGAACGCAATGACCCTGCTCAGTACTCGCTTGACCATCTTGATCGGCCCGACCATTCCTGTGCCGGCGCCGCCATCGCTGCTCGCTGCACTCGCCAGCGCCGAGGTGACGCACCGCGACGAGGGGCGCTCTGGGTTTCAGATGGTCTTTCAACTTGGCCGCGAACGTGGCGATCTGCTCGATTATGCCTTGCTCGCTGGGCCGCTGTTGCGTGTCGGCAATCGGGTGGTGCTCATTGTCTGGTTTGGCGCGTTGCCGCAGGTGGTGATGGATGGTCTGATTACCAACCAGCAACTGCAACCCGGCGACCAACCCGGTTCGGCGACTCTAACCATCACCGGCGAGGATGTGAGTGTAGCGATGGATCGGGAAGAGAAGTCGGTTGAGCATCCAGCCCAATCCGAAGCGGTGATCGCGCTCAAGATTATCGCCAGCTATGCCCAGTATGGTCTCATTCCGCTGGTCATTCCGCCGCCAACCGTTGATATGCCGTTGCCAATCGAGCGCACACCGGTGCAACAGGCGACCGATCTGGCTTATCTGCGCCAAATGGCCGAACGCTTTGCTTACGTCTTCTACGTCGCTCCCGGTCCTGCGCCGCTCACTAACACTGCCTACTGGGGGCCGCCAGTGCGCATCGGGGTGCCGCAACGGGCGCTGACCGTCAATATGGGGCCGGCCACGAATGCTACTTCGATCAACTTCCAGCACGATCCGCTCACCGCGACCACGCTGGCCGGGCAGGTGCAAGATCGCACGACCGGCCAAAACATTCCGGTGCGCTCGTTCGCCAGTCTTCGCCCGCCGCTCGCCAGCCTGCCGGCGCTAGGGTCGTTTGCCCGCAGCACGATCTTTCGCGGCGCCGGCCTGAATGCGATGCAGGCGCTGGCCCAAGCGCAAGCCGCCACCGACGCCTCTAGCGATGTGCTGACCGTTGAAGGTGAACTCGATACTGCACGCTACGGCAGCCTTTTGCAGGCGCGCGGGTTGGTTGGTCTGCGCGGTGCCGGCTTTAGTTACGATGGTCTCTACTACGTCAAACAGGTGAAGCATCAAATTAGCCGTGACGGGTTCAAACAGAACTTTACCCTTACCCGTGAGGGGCTGGGTTCAACGGTACCGGTGGTGTTGCCATGAGCCAGTTTTTCGGGAAGTATCGCGGTAAAGTCGAGCATAATCTCGATCCGTTGCAACAGGGCCGCGTACAAGTAAGCGTGCCCGCCGTGCTTGGTGAGGGCCGGGCTAGTTGGGCGATGCCGTGCGTGCCCTTTGCCGGCAATGGCGTGGGTTTGTTCCTCATCCCGCCCACCGGCGCTAATGTTTGGGTTGAGTTTGAAGGCGGCGATCCCGATTATCCGATCTGGAGCGGTTGTTTCTGGGGCACCGGTGAAGCGCCGGCTGCGCCGGCAGTCGCTGAGATGAAGGTGCTCAAGACGAATACCGGCACGATCACGATCAACGAACTGCCGGGAGTTGGCGGGATTACGATAGAGACGGCGACCGGGGCCAAGATTGCGATTACCGCGACAGGTATCGAGATTAATAACGGCCAAGGCGGTTCGATCAAGCTGAGCGGGCCGCAGATTTCGCTCAACGACGGTGCGTTGGAGGTGACGTGATGGCCGGCTTTCTGCTCCACGTTGGCGCGACTATCCTTTGTGCGCATGGCGGTCAGGCCCAAGCCACTGCGCCCAATCCACGGGTGCGGGTGGGTGGCCAACCGGTGGTGACGCTCAGCGCGCCGCATACAGTTGCCGGTTGCCCTTTCACTACCGGCACGAATCCGATGCCTTGCGTAACCGCTCAATGGACGACGGGCGCGACTCGGGTGCGTGCCGGCGGGCAACCTGTGTTGTTGCAAGATAGCCAAGCTACCTGTGTGCCAAATGGCACGCCGGTCAATGTTGTGATGACCCAGATCCGGGTCAGGGGGCAATGATGCAGATCGCGTTTCCTTATGCGATTGACGGTGGCGGGCGCACGGCGCGCGCCGATGACGAGGCCCACATTCGCCAAATGATCGAACAATTGCTCTTCACTGCTCCCGGCGAGCGGGTGAACCGACCTCGTTTCGGTGCTGGTTTGCACCAGTTGCTCTTTGCGCCGAATAGCCCCGAACTGGCCGCAGCGCTGGAGTTTTTGGTGCAAGGCGCGTTGCAAGAGTATCTCGGCGAGTTGATCCGGGTTGAGTCGGTAACGATCGAGGCCGAGGAGGCAACGTTGCGGGTGACGGTGCAGTATGTGGTGCAGCGTATTCAGCAGCGCCGGGTGGTTGAACTGGCAAGTTGAACGATGGTCACAGCGAGGGCAGCTCTCTGGCCGGGAAAAAGGCTATTCCCCCTCTCCCTGCTCTGCGAGGAGAGGGACGGGGTGAGAGCGCCACAGCATAACAGGGTAACGCTATGAGTATCCAATTCCGCTGCGCAAATCCGCGCCGGGCACAAGTGCTGAGTACTGCTGCGATCCCGCTCAATGGGATCGATCTGCTCGAAGTGCTCGACCGCGACGCTCCGGCTGGCGCGCCACCGCAACAGACGCTGCTGGTGCAGATGATCAAGTCGGCACCGTTGGGTCTCAGCGTGGCCAATGTGCAGATAACCGGCGGTGTGCGTGTCGCTGGCATTCAAGCGATCTGGGTCTTGCGCGCCGCCGATGCCGGCCCCGCCGATATTGCCGCCGGGCGTATCACCAATGCCGAGCGGACATTTTACAACGGTCTGGCTGCGGCTGATCGCACCTTAGTGGTGCGGGTCAATCAGGCCGGTGACTTTTCAGCCTACACGCTGCGCCTTGTCCGTTCGCCCACCGATCCGATCCCGCCCGCCGGCTTTGATCCCATCCTCAGCAGCATTGAGTTCTCGTTCAAGGTTGAGTGTCCGAGCGAATTTGATTGCGCTCCGGCTGTTGATTGCCCGCCAGAGAGTGATGAGTCGCCGCCAATCGATTATCTGGCCCGCGATTACGCCAGTTTGCGCCAATTGCTCTTCGACCGGCTTGCGACTGTCTCACCCGATTGGCGCGAACGCAATCCGGCCGATCTCGGCGTGGCGATTGTTGAGGGGTTGGCCTACATTGGCGATTATCTCAGCTACTATCAAGATGCAGTCGCCACTGAAGCCTACCTCGGCACAGCTCGCCGCCGGGTGTCGTTGCGCCGCCATGCGCGCCTGCTCGATTATGCGCCCCACGATGGCGCGAATGCGCGGGTGTGGGTACAGGTGCAGGTTGATGCACCGTTCACGCTGTCGGCCCGTACCCCCATGCTCACCAAGATGGGTGGTGCGCCGCTCCGTTTGCTGCCTAACTCAACCGAACTGGCCCTTGCTCGCCAACAGCAGCCGCTCGTCTTTGAGACAATGCATTGCGCGCACCTTGATCCGGCGCTTAACCAGATCGACTTCTACCTCTGGGGCGATGAAGAGTGTTGTCTGCCTGCCGGCAGTACCCGCGCTACGCTACGCGGCGATCTCAGCGCCACGCTTCGCCCCGGCGATGTGCTGGTTTTTATCGAGCAACGCCACCCGCAAACCGGCTATCGCGCCGATGCTGATCCAACTCGCCGCTACGCTGTGCGCCTGACCCGTGTCATCGCGACGACCGATCCACTCGGCGGTCAGTTTGCCGATCCGCCATCTAACAACCCGCTAGCTGTGACCGAAATCGAGTGGATGGATGACGATGCGTTGCCTTTTATCCTCGATTTGACCGTTGTCTCTGTGCCGCCTGATGATCGTGATGAGAGTGGTGAGCTGCGCCAAGCGGCGAGCGTGGCGCTCGGTAATATTGTGCTGGCCGATCACGGCGCGACCCTCCCTGCCGAGACGTTGCCGCCGGTGGTCGATCCGCTTCGCTACCGACCCGCGTTGGCGCAAGTTGGCGTGACCTTTGCCGCGCCATTCGAGCCAGTCGATCGCACAACCCCGGCCTCACGGTTGGTGAGCTCCGCCGAACCCGGGCGGACTCTGCCCGTCGTCGCACTCACGAGTGCCTCTGGTTTGTGGCGACCCGTGCCTGATCTACTTAGCAGTAATCGCTTCCAACCCGAATTTGTCGGTGAACTTGAGAACGACGGTCGCTTGTACCTGCGCTTTGGCGACGGTCGTACTGGGCGCGCGCCGGCGGCAGGCGAGGCGTTGGCGGCGCGCTATCGGGTGGGCGGCGGGTCAGCCGGCAATATCGGCGCTGATGCGCTGGCGCACATCGTTACCAACGAGAGCGGCATTCGCGGTGTGCGGAACCCACTGCCGGCCCTCGGTGGGAGCGATCCAGAGTCGCCTGAGGCGATTCGCCAGTATGCGCCGCACGCCTTTCGCCGCCAAGAACGGGCAGTGACGCCCGCTGATTACGCAACAATGGCCGAACGCCATCCATCCGTGCAGCGCGCGGTTGCTACCCGCCGTTGGACGGGAAGCTGGTACACGATTTTTATCACCATTGACCGGCGTAGCGGCTTGCCGGTTGATGCGGCGTTTGAAACTGAGTTGCGCGCTTTCCTTGAACGTTACCGCATGGCCGGGCAAGATATCGAGATTGACGGGCCGATCTATGTGCCGCTTGATCTGGCGTTTGTTGTCTGCGTCGAGGCTGGCTATTTCGCCGCCAATGTCAAGGCTGCGCTGCTCGAACGCTTCAGTACTCGCCAGTTCTTCCATCCCGACAACTTCACCTTTGGCCAATCCCTCTACCTTAGCCACCTTATCGCCACCGCGATGGCCATTCCCGGCGTGCGCTGGATCGATACAGCGGGAACGCGGGTACGTTTCCAGCGCTGGGGGAAAATGCCGCGCGGCGAGTTGGCCAATGGCCAGCTTGACGTTGGCCAGCGCGAGATTATCCGCTGTGATAACAACCCCAACCGGCCTGAACATGGCCGGATCGAGTTCATTATGGAGGGCGGCTCATGACCAATCCCAAACCATCCCCGTGCGGTTGCGACGAGCGTGAGCCATCACCCTCGCCGCATGCCAACCCGCCCGGCCAACCTGCGCTGCGCTACCGGCTCGGCGCGCACCGCTCGTTTCTGCGCCGAATGGCGGCGCGCTTATCGCAACAGGTGACCTCGACCGGCCAGCGTCCGCTCGCCGCGCTGGCCACCCGCGCTGCCGCCGATCCTTCGCTCGCCTTGCTTGACGCCGCCGCGACGCTGGCTGATGTGCTGACCTTCTATCAAGAACGGATCGCCAACGAGGGCTTTCTCCGCACCGCGACCGAACGCTTCTCAGTCTTGCAGTTGGCTCGCGCGATCGGCTACGAACTCAAACCCGGTGTAGCGGCCTCGGTCTATCTTGCTTTTACCCTCGACGATACGTCTGCCTCGCCAGCGCAGACGGTTATTCCTGCCGGTACCCAAGTCCAGAGCATCCCGGCCAAACAGGGCGAGCTGCCACAGACCTTCGAGACTAACGTCGAGTTTGTCGCACGCAAGGCGTGGAATGCGCTGCGCCCGCGCCCAACTCGGCCCCAAGACCTGAGCAAGGGGGCGACGACGCTCTATTTGGCTGGCGTCGAGACGCGCTTGCAGGTGGGTGATTATCTGCTGCTGGTTGGCGCCGAACGCGAGCGCGATCCCGGCAACGAACGTTGGGACCTGCGCCGCGTGCTGTCGGTCAAGACCTATCCTGACGCTACCGGGGGCTATACCGTCGTCACATGGGAACCCGGCCTCGGCTCGAACCGCCCGTCTATGCTGCCGGCGGCTCAGCCGCAGGCCTTTGCGTTGCGCCGCAGCGCGCGTCGCTTTGGCTTCAATGCCCCTGATTGGCGGTTGATGTCGGCAGAGGTGCAGCGAGCGTATGGTGGTGCTAGGGCGTCGAACGAGTGGCCCGGCTTTGCGATTGATGGTCGCCAACGTCAGATCGAACTCGATGCTGCCTATCCCAAGATCGTGGCGGGGAGTTGGTTGGCACTGCTTACTCCCGGCTACGCCGAACTTTACCGCGTTACTCGCAACGAGACGGTTGGCGTCGCCAATTTTGGTCTTTCTGGGCAGGTCACCCGCGTGACCGTCGATACAGATGAGAATATCGCCCGCTTTCAGCGCCGCGAGACAGTGGTGTTGGCCGAGAGCGAGCCGTTGCCGCTGGCCGAAGAGCCAATTCCCGATCCGGTCACCGGCAATCAGATCGAGATTGCCGGGGCGGTGCGAGATTTGGTCAAGGGCCAGCCGTTGATCGTTAGCGGTAAGGTTAACGAGGATGACGAACAGCCCCTCTCAGTGGTTGTCTTCATCGAGGCAGTTTACTCCAATCCCGGTTTTACCACCATCGTATTGCGCGATCAGGGGTTGGGCGCAACGCGCTTCATCCGTTCGACCACGCTAATCTACGCCAACGTCGTGGTCGCAACCCACGGCGAAACCGTGCCGCTGACCCCGATCGGCAGTGGTGATGGTAGTCAGACCCATCAACGCTTTACGCTCAAGAAGTCACCGTTGACCTCCATCTCGGCCAGTACACCGTCTGGTGTCGTCTCGACTCTCACCGTGCGTGTCAATGGTGTGGCATGGCGCGAAGTGCCGTCGCTCTATCTCGCCGGCCCTCACGACGAAGCCTATATCGTGCGCCTTAACGACGATAGTTCGGCGACCATCCAGTTCGGCGATGGTATGCATGGTGCGCGCCTGCCAACCGGCGCCGAAAATGTCACCGCGACCTATCGCTTCGGGATCGGTATGGCTGGTGAAGTGGGCGCCGGCGCGCTTGCCCTGCTCAAAACCCGCCCTCCCGGCGCGCGCAGTGTGACCAACCCGCTCGCTGCCGGCGGGGCTGCAGACCCCGAGACGCTCGATAGCGCGCGCACTAACGCGCCGCAGACGGTATCGACTCTTGATCGCATCGTCTCGTTGCAGGATTTTACCGATTTTGCTGAGGCTTTCGCCGGCATCGGCAAGGCGCAGGCGCAAGCGTTTCGCCGCAGCGAGCAACTTGTTGTCCATCTTACCGTCGCCAGCGCCAGCGGCAACCCGATTGCGCCATCCGATCCGCTTTTCGCCAGTCTGCGGAACGCGATCGATGCCGTGCGCGATCCTACGGTGACCGTCGAACTCGCCAGTTTCATCCCGCTGACCTTTCGGCTCAAGGCGACCGTTCGTCACGACGCGCGCTATCTCGCTCACGATGTGGAAGCGGCTATCGCGCAAGCCCTGTTCGCGGCCTTCTCCTTCACCCAGCGCGATTTTGCCCAACCGGTCACTGCCGCTGAAGTGATCGCCGTGATGCAGCCAGTGGCCGGGGTGATTGCTATCGATCTCGACCAACTGGCCTATGCCAGCGGGCGCACCGGTTCGCATCCCACCTTGCTGGCCGCCTCGCCAGCGCGCCCTGCGGGCCATGCCATTATCCCAGCCGAGTTGCTGCTGCTCGATCCAGCCGGAATCGAGTTGGTGATGCATGCTGTTGAGGTGGTGTCGCTATGAGTGCCGGTATTATCTGATCCGCTGGCTCAGCAGTGCCTCTCCTTCCACCCCGTGGGAGAGAGGGTCTGGGGGTGAATCCCCCAAAGGAATCCTATGAACCCATCGCCCCGCGACCGTCTATATGAACTCCTGCCGGCCCTCTACCGCGCCCGTGATGCCGAGCGCGGCGAGCCGCTACGCGCGCTGCTTACAATCATCGGTGAGGAGTTGGCCCGGATCGAAACCGATATTGCCGATCTATACGCGGACTGGTTCATCGAGACTTGCGCCGAGTGGGTGGTTCCCTACATTGGCGATCTGCTCGGTGTGCGCCATTTGCGCCAGTTGTCTGAAGTGGTCGATTTCAGCCAGCGCGCTTATGTTGCCAATACCCTGCGCTACCGCCGCCGCAAAGGCACTGCGCCGGTGCTCGAACAGTTGGCCCGCGATGTTACCGGGTGGCCTTGCCGCGTTGTTGAGTATTTCGAGCGGCTGGCAACCACCCAGCATCTCAACCACGTGCGTCTGCATAGCCCGGCCACCGCCTCGTTGCGCAACGCGAACGCGCTCGCATTGATTGGCGGCCCGCTCGAAACCGTCAACCATACCGCTGAAGTGCGTCGGATCGCTTCTGGTCGCGGTCGCTACAACATCTCTAACGTTGGTCTGTTTGTCTGCCGACTCCAACCGTATGTTGTGCAAGGCGTCTCGCCCCAGCCGGCCAGCGATCCGCCCGATGGCCGTTACTTCTTTAGCCCGCTCGGCAACGACATTCCGCTCTTTAATCGTCCACGCACCGAAATCGAAATTACCCAGCTTGCCGTCGAACCCGATCTCCCTTTGCCATTGCGTCGCCGTGCATTGTACGACGATCTCGAAGCGGTGCGCGCCGGCATTGCCGCCGGTCATCCAGTAAAGAGCATCTATCTCGATCCTGCCCGTCCTGCCTTCCAGATCGCCGTTCCCGACGGTACCGGCCAGTTTGTCCCGATCCCCGCCGCCGAGATCCTGATCTGCGATCTCGGTGATTGGCGGCACCCGCCAACCAGCAAGACCTACGCTGGCCAGTCGCTGCCAATCCGCGTCGCGGTTGATCCGCAGCGTGGCCGGCTTGCCTTCCCCGCTGGCGTCGTGCCTTCTGATCTGATAGTCAGTTACACCTACGGCTTCTCTGCTGACATTGGTGGTGGTCCCTATTCCCGCCGCGCAACGCTCGCCATTGCTGCTCCTAACGATCTTGCCCTCACCGTTGCCCAACGGAGCGGCGGCGATCATACCACGCTTTCCGCGGCCATTGCGGCGTGGCAAGCTTCATCTGTGACCACCGGCGTGATCACCGTACTCGACAGTGCCACCTACGCCGAAGATCTAGCGATCACCATGACCCCCGGCCGGGCGCTCGTGATTCAAGCCGCCGATGGCCGGCGTCCGCTCATCCGCCTCGCCGATCACCTGCGCGTCACCGGTAACGGCGATCGGGCGTCACTCACGCTCGATGGCTGCTGGATCGAGGGCGGGATCGATCTAGCCGCCGGTAGCCTCGAACGGTTGGTCATCCGCCATTGCACCCTCGTGCCCGGCTGGCGCCTCGACGTTACCGGTAGCCCCCAGTTTCCCAACCGGCCCAGCATCCACGCTGCCGCGCCCAATCCTGATCTGCGCCTCGAACTGGCCCGGAGCATCAGTGGCGCGGTGCATCTGGCGGAAGATTCGGACGGTCTGATGGCCAGCGATTCAATCCTCGACGCCTTCGCGCCGGCCGTACCCGCCTGCGCGGCCTCCAATGGCGAGAGGATTGGGCCACCGGCAAGTGTTATTCGCTGCACAGTGCGCGGTGAAGTCCGCGTGCGCCAGATCGATCTCATCTCTGAAAGCATCATGTTCGGTCGCGTGCTGGTTGCACGCCACCAGATCGGTTGCACCCGCTTCAGCTTCCTTGCCGCAGGCTCGCGGGTGCCGCGCCGCTTTCGCTGCCAACCCGATCTCGCCCTCGCTGCATTCGCTGCTGCTCGTAACCGGCCCATCGCTGCCCTCACCGCCGCCCAGCGCAATGCCGTGATCCTCTCAGTTACACCCTCCTGCACCAGCACCCAGTTCGGCCATCCTGCCTACATGCAACTGGCTCACTCGTGCCCCACTGCCATCACCCAAGGCACTGAAGACGGCGGTGAATTAGGTGTATTTCATCTCGTGCAACAGACCCAACGTCTCGCCAACGTGCGCCTTGCCCTTACCGAGTACCTGCGGGTGGGCCTTGAAGCCGGAGTCTTGTTCACCTCGTGACGCCAGACTGCGCCGCCATTTCAGGCTAACGATGTGAAACCGTAAAGGTGTGAGTATGGCTTCTTTTATCACCCAACAAAACCCTCTGCGCCCTTTGCACCGTTACGTTATCACCCTTCGCGCCGTTGCCCGCTTTGCCTCTCTGCCTCGTTTGTGCCTCTACCCTAAAGGAGCTTTGTATGCGCGGTGATTTCACCCGATGGACATTCGACCGCACGAGACACTACAGTAGCGTGCTCAACCAACAGGGGCGTGTCGCCCTCGATGCTGATTGGAACGAGCAAATCGCGATCGAACTCAACGATGAGCGCGTGGCTCGCGCTGATTTGATCGGTCTGTGTGGTGGCCCGCAGGGCCAAGCCGGCTTCGACATTGTTGTCGCCGGCAGCATGCTCAACATCACCGCCGGTCGCTACTACGTCGCCGGCATCCGCGTCGAGAACGAGCAGACGGTCGCTATCACCGCTCAACCTGATCTGCCCGTCACAACCCTAACGCAGGTGGCTAGTTTGGCCGCCAATGCAACGCTGCCTGCCGGGGTTTACCTTGCCTACCTTGATGTCTGGGAGCGCCACGTGACCGCGCTCGAAGACGCCAACCTCCGCGAAGTTGCCCTCGGCGGTCCCGACACCACGACCCGCTTGCAGGTGATGGCACAGGTTAAGCTGTTGCGCGTCGGCGATCCCGGTGCCACCCTCGATTGCGCCTCGCCCAATGCGGCGTGGGATGCGTTACTGGTCGGGAGCAGCGGCATGCTCGAAGCCCGCGCCGAGCCTGATCCGGCCGTCAATGATCCCTGCGTCGTACCGGCCCAAGCCGGCTTTCGCGGGCTAGAAAATCAGCTCTACCGCGTTGAAGTGCATCGGATCGTTTCAGCTACCCGCATCGCGCTCAAGTGGTCGCGCGAAAATGGTTCGGTAGCAGTTGGCTGGATCGGGCAAGATCCGCTTAATCCCAATCGCTTGACTGTCGCTAGCATTGGTCGCGACGAGGTGTTGGGCCTCGCACCCAACCAGTGGGTCGAGCTAACCGACGATGCGCGTGACAAGTGGAGCGAATCGGGTCTGCTGGTCAAGTTGCTGCAAGTTGAAGGCAATGTTGTCACTATCGATCCGGGCGGGCAAACGATCGCGTATAGCACGTTCGGTCCCAACCCCAAACTGCGTCGTTGGGATATGCCTGCCGATACCGGCGAGGTGATCGTTACCACTAATGCGGCGACGTGGACCGACCTCGAACAAGGGGTGCAGATCCGGCTCAAGAACGGTACGTTCCGCCCCGGCGACTACTGGCTCATTCCGGCCCGCGCCATCACCGGCGATATCGAGTGGCCGCGCTCTGGCAACCAACCGGTGCCGCAGCGTCCGCACGGCATCCACCACGCCTATTGCAAATTAGCTCTGCTCGACTTTAATGGTAGCGGATGGACGAAACGCAACGATTGTCGCCGGCTCTTTCCGCCTCTGACGGAGCTGATCCAGTTCTATGCCATCGGTGGCGATGGTCAAGAGGCGCTGCCCGGCGCGACCCTCACCCAACCGCTGCAAGTGGCTGTTACCAACGGCCAGCAACCGGTGAACACGGCTCGCGTGCGCTTTCGGATGGTGCCTCAAACTGCTGCCGGCCAGCTCTCTGCTGGCGGTGTCACCGGCAAGAGTGTTGATGTGACTGCCGGCACAAACGGTATTTACGCGTGCCAGTGGCAACTTGGTCCCACTGTCCAGAACCAGCGTGTCGAAGCCTTCTTGGTCGAGATCGATGGCAAGCCGTTCCTTGATAGCGCCGGCGAACCGGTCTTGCCGCGCGTCTTCTTCAACGCCAACCTCAGCCGCGCCAGCCATGTCGCCTATGATCCCGGCATGTGTCCCGATCTGGCCAATGCCCGCACCGTCCAAGAGGCGCTTGACATCCTTTGCCAGCGGCCCCGTGGCGGCGGCTGTTGCGTGAGCATCGGCGACGGCGGCGATTTTCCCGATCTCGAAACGGCTCTCAAAGAGCTGCTCGCTCGTGGCGAACGCCGCATCTGTCTCTGCTTGCGCGCTGGCCGTCACGCTGCCGGGAGTATCCGTCTCGAGCCGGCGCTCGCTAACGATCCGTTCGTACTCGAAATCAAAGGCTGTGGCCCGGCCACTAGTGTGCGCCTCGGCGGCCCGCTATTCCTGAGCGGACTTGATTCGGTTGTGCTGCGTAATCTCACGCTCGACATCGCCTTCATCCCAGAAGCCGGGACGGCGGCCCTCTCGTTTGATCGTTGCCTGCGGGTGATCATTGCCGATTGCGCGATCAGTGGCCTCACTCTGCCGGGCCGGCTCAACCAAGCGCAATTCATTGATGGCAGTGCTCTCGTTGCTATCACCGGCGGCGACGATGTGCGGCTGAGCGGCAATACCTTCACCGCGGCAGTGCCCGAGCGCACCTTCCGGCCGTTGCACAATCTGTTCGCTAAAGCCCAAATCACGCTGCTCGCCGATCTCTTCGCCGATGAGCGATTGGCACTTGCGCCGGAATGGCGCGAGCCGGCGGTCAAGGCCGCGGTGGAACTAGCCCAACTGACGCTTGATCAACGCGCGCTTTTGCTCCGCGAATTGCAAGCTCCCCTCCGGGAAATGATAGGGTCATCTCCCCTTGCCGAGTTCCTCCAACTCCGCAAGCTGGAATTTGCCCTCAATCAAGCCGAAGCCAACACCGTTGCGCTGATCGACATCCTGTTCGATCTGCGCGCCGCTGCGGTCAAATCTCGTCCCGGCACCGCGCTTATGCTTCATCAGCGGCGCGCCGTCGACGAAGAGAACCTCGGCGCGATCGTCGATCTGCTCGACGAGGACGATATGGTGGTGCTCGAACACAATCGCATTGACGGCGTCGTTAGCCTGTATGGCATGCCCGCGCCGGTTGAACTGGTTGCGTCACGCGCCGCCAATCTGCTCCAGCTCGATCGACAACCCAACGCACCGGGCGGCTCGCGGATGGCGATCAATACAGCCTATATGGGTACCGTTCAGCTTCGTAGCAACCATCTGGTTAGATTGAGCATTGGGTTTGCGTTACTAGAAGATATCTTGCGTCAATCTGACGGTGAGGCAACCTTTGCTTTGAACGATGATGTGTGCGCGCGTCTGTTGCTTGATGGCAACGTTATCGAGGGAGTAGCGAACCTAACACTGAGCCGGAATGTGATTGTGCAGGCTAATACCTTCACCGCTATGGCTGCTCCAAGTGGTCGTTTGAACGTTACCACCGTTGCAGGAGTGGCTGTTTCGTTCCTAGGCTGGTGCCTCGCCGATGCTGCAACATTCATTGGTAATCACGGATCGGGCCAAGCTCAAAACGCAAGCCTGTTTGATATTTCGCGTTTTGCTGAACGGGCAGCGAATTTGCAGATTCAGATTGTCTGAATAGGGTTGAGGTAAGGGGGCCAAAATCGTTCTTGGCTGATCTGTGCCCTATCTTTTCCGAGTTTGTGCTGATCGGTGACTAATGGCTGGTGCATGGGTCACGGATGGGCACGGATGTGACGGATATTCACGGATCACACATTACATCCATCCCGATCCGGGTCAATCCGTGGCTTTCCACATTTGTCGCTACACCCTGCTGCCGTACCGCGCCACAATCCGTTCGATCAACCGGGTTGTGGCGTGACCATCATGAAACGGCAATAACCGCACCTCGCCGCCGCGTTCGCGTGCAATTCGCGCTTCCGGCAAGCGGGCTTCGTCGATGGCAGCGCCGTGCCCGTAATCACCGCCCTTCACGTACACATCAGGCGCGAGCGCCGCTACCACTGCCTCAGCAGTGCGTTCGGCAAAGATCGTCACTGCGTCAACGCAGCGCAACGCAGCGATGATCGCGGCGCGTTCCGCTGCCGGTACAATCGGGCGCAGCGGTCCTTTGAGCTGTTGGGTGGATTCGTCGCTGTTAATCGCTACGATCAGCCGATCACCTAGCTCGCGCGCTGCCGTTAGATAGTTCACATGACCGATATGCAACAGATCAAACACCCCATTCGTTAGCACTACCTTCAAGTCGGCAGCGCGCCATTCGGCGCGCAAGGCGGCTAATTCGGTGAGAGGGTAGATTGGTAATGGGGGTGGGTGATCCATCACGATGCCTCTCTGTATTTGTGCGCAGGGAGTCTCTTGTCATTGTGAAGGCGCTATGCACCCGCAGCAATCCTCCCTATCAGCGGGATGCCTGCCTAGCCTTGTCGCCCCTGCTGTCATTGTGCCGTTGGGTTCAAGTCTGTGCGCGCTCTGCGACCTTGGCGCTCCGCTTACTTCCGTTCCCGAAACGGCGAGGTGAGCGGTAACCCAATCCAAAACAGCACCGCCAGCGCCAGCACAATCCCGCACACGACCACAATCTGGTCGGCATTCAATGGCGCGCCGGTCAGTAAGGCAACACCCAGAAATCCGCCCATAGGCACAATGGTCTGCACCGGTGCCAGCCGGGTGGCATGCTTCCAATCGCCATAGCGCAGCCGTTCGCTGGCACTGCGCCCGATTACGGTGCCCACCGTCCCGATTAGCGCCCACAAAAACGCGGCGATGAAGATGCTCCATGCCCGTGATGCCCACCAGAAGGCGCTGCCGCCGATCAAGCCGATCACGGCGCATACCGCTGATGATACCCACAATGGGGGTGAGAACCATGTGGACATAATCATATCCTTGTGATTGGGTGGTGGAGCCGCACGGTCGTGCGGAGCCGCACAGCCATGCGGCTCTACGATCACACCACCCACCGCGAATCTAACGCTTGCGCCCGCGCCGCGATCGCGACCCGCCGCTCTTCAAACCCGCGCCGGCCTAACAACGCATACGTGTTGATCTTGCCTGCCTCAACGCCGGGCTGGTCGAAGGCGTTGATATCGTATAACTCGCCGGCAATCGCCGTCTGCATCTCCATCAACATGATGAACTGGCCGAGCGTAAAGGCGTTGATCTCAGGGAAGATGTGGGTCATATTCGGCTGGCCGGCCTCGCTCAACGCAATCGCTGTGGCCTGCTGCTCGGCTTGGATCAGCTCGGCCATGGTGTGTCCACCCAGATAACTCACCCCTTCCAAATCAGCATACGCTGTCGGAATTGGTGCATCGTCAGCATACCGTTCGACCGCGATGAAGTTAATCAGCTTGTCATATGGCCCTTCCATATAAAGCTGAACTTGCGAATGCTGATCGGTTGCGCCAAGCGCCTTGACCGGTGTCTGCCCGACTCGTGCTGGCTTTCCTTGCCGGTCAACCGCTTTCCCTAAACTCTCGGCCCACAACTGGGCAAACCAATCGGCCACATCGCGTAGCCGGTTGGCGTAGGGCATCATCACCACAATCGGCTTGCCTTTGCGGAAGCAAAGGTAGTTGACCAGCGCACCCAATGCTGCCGGGTTGCGCAATGGATCAGGATTAGCCGCTCGTTCGCCTCCGTAAGCCGCGCCGGCCAACAGCTCACGGAGATTGACCCCCGTCATCGCTGCCGAGAGCAAACCAACCGCGGTCAACACCGAGAAGCGCCCACCCACTTTCGGCGGCAAGTCGAACATTGTCCACCCCTCGCGTTGCCCAATCTGGCGCAAGAAACCGCTGCTGGGGTCGGTAGTCAGCACGATGTGATCGCCGAGCTTTTCTTCGCCAACCGTCTCAACCAGCGCCTGCCGAAAGTACAGGAACGAAGCCATCGTCTCGGCGGTGGTGCCGCTCTTGCTAATCACGTTAAACATCGTGCGCCGTAGATCAAGCATACGGAGCGCGCTGGCGTTCAGTTCCGGGTCGGAATTATCCAACACCAGCAACTGCGGCCAACCGCGCTGTTCGCGCGGCAAGAGATTGTAAAACGGCCCGTTGATAGCGGTCTGCACCGCGATATTGCCTAGCGCCGAGCCGCCAATTCCCAGCACCACAAACGTGTCGATCCGGTCGCGGTGCGCGGCGGCAAACTGTTCGAACGGCGTTACGTCTTGTTCGGGTAACAACGGCCAACCAAGTTCCTCGCGCCGGCGCTGCACCGCCGCGATCGCCTCGGCAGCCCGCGCCGCTGCGGCCTCCAACTCCGCCGGAGTAAGACCGTTCGGCCCGAACACATTATTCACGTCCAACCGGATCCGTTGCGTTTCTCGCCAACCTGCATCCTCGTGGCGCATACGGTTCTCCTTAGGTTGTCATCAAAGCGTATCCCCTGCACGGACACAGCGCCGCTACGTCCTCTGGCGAAGGGCCATACGCCGCCTTGCCCCCTCAGTATAACATCTCTGCTGGCCCGCTCCGGCTTGCGTTCATGCGGCAGCAACGGTAAGATGGGATTGATCAGCTTGAAAGGAGATATGCGATGCTTACTGCCCAGACCGCCGATATCAAGAGTTTCATGATCGGTGCGATGACACTGCGTCCATTTGCCGGCAATGAATTGATGGCGGTGCGGATCGATGCGCCCAAAGGGGCGGTCGCGCCGGCCCACAGCCATCCCCACGAGCAGATGACGTTGGTCGTCACCGGACGTTTGCGCTTTCGGGTAGGTGAAGAATGGCGTGAACTCGGCCCACTCGACATTGTCCATATTCCCGGTGGGGTCGAGCACGAAGCAGTGATGGAAGAGGATGCAACCTTCTTTGACATCTTCCATCCGGTGCGTGCCGATCTGTTGCAGCGACAAGCCGAGGCATAAGTGAGGTTTCTGGCGCTTGCTAGACAAATGTCGCAGGACTGCTCTGCTGCTCTTATCGGCTGTCATTGCTGAGCTAGGATGCTAACCGTTCGTTTGTTTTCGCGCCGCTGCATACTCTTCAGCGGTAATAATCTGACCGCCGATAACCTCTTGGCTCATGAGGCGGCGCCGGCGGTCAAACCGCAACTCAGCGGTCATCAGCCGGAAACAGCGGTCGTCCATCAGTTCCTTGCGGATCCAATAGCCGGCTGGCTCTTCGCGATCATCATATTCGACCGACAAATCATTGTAGAGATTAATGCGTGTCTGTACCACTGCGCCACACCGCGCGCAGCGCGCGTGCAGCAACAGAAAAGGGGCCTCTTCCGCCTGCCCAAACAATCGCCGCAGCCATTGCATCGCTTCGCTCCCGTGCCCTTTGCTTATCGATGCAATTCATCATAGCGCACAAGCTGCTGGCCGGCAAATGGCCCGCCAACGGCGTTTTGCCCTTGTTGAAGCGCAGCGGAACTGCGAACCGAATCCCATTTGCACAAAACCGCAGATTGTGCTAGAATGCACTGCGCTGAGCGATGGCTCGACGCTGTCGGTACGCGCCGGCGTAGCTCAATTGGCAGAGCAGCGGTTTTGTAAACCGCCGGTTCAGGGTTCAAGTCCCTGCGTCGGCTCCATCGCAACGAAATGGGTCGGTACCGAAGTGGCCAAACGGGGCGGTCTGTAAAATCGCTGGCTTACGCCTTCGCAGGTTCGAATCCTGCCCGGCCCACCACAATCGAATAGAGAAGCGCTAGCGCAACTCTATTCGTGTATGCCTACGTAGCTCAGTCGGTAGAGCACGTCTTTGGTAAAGACGAGGTCACGGGTTCAAGTCCCGTCGTA
>NZ_CALLJH010000017.1:0-59973 GCF_938091255.1 uncultured Chloroflexus sp. | reverse complement strand
CGTATCGTCATTTGCTTGAAGCAAGGTTTTTGTTCTATCTAATGCTTTCGCACGGATTTATCAGCATTGTTGATTCAATGACTTACGGGGCAAAAATGCTTCGCGCGAATCCAAATCAAATTGGCAATCTTGGCATGTCTCTCCCTTCCCTCCCCGAACAGCGCGCCATCGCCGAATATCTCGACCGCGAGACGGCGTGCATAGACGCGCTGATTGCCCACAAACGCGACCTGCTCGCCCTGCTGGAGCGTCAGCGCGCCGCGCTTATCAGTCACGCCGTCACCCAAGGGCTGAACCCCGCCGCCCCGCGCAAAGACAGCGGCATCCCTTGGCTGGGGGAGATTCCCGCGCACTGGGATGTGAGAAGGTTGAAGTTTGTGGCAAGCATCAATCCAGACACATTACCTGAAACTACGCCGAAAGATTACACCTTTGCATATATTGACATTGGCAACGTCTCATCGGATGGCAACGTTTCCGACCTACAGGAATACACATTTGAAGCCGCCCCAACACGCGCCAGACGAAAGGTTAGTACGGGAGATACCATCATCTCAACCGTTCGCACTTATCTGCAAGCGATAGCCTATATCGAAGATAATCTTTCCAATTGTATTGTATCTACCGGCTTTGCCGTATTGAGACCAAGAGAGAGCGTTCACTCAAGATTCTTGTATTACTTGGTTCGTTCGCAAGGATTTGTGGATGCAGTGATGGCGCATTCCAATGGGGTGAGTTATCCGGCAATCAATCCTACAACACTCGCTGGACTATGGGGATTGCTCCCTCCCCTCCCCGAACAGCGCGCCATCGCCGAATATCTCGACCGCGAAACGGCGCGCATAGACCGGCTGAAGGGCGAAATCGAAGCCAGCATAGACCTGTTGGGGCGCTACCGCGCCGCGCTCATCTCGGCGGCGGTGACGGGCAAAATCGACGTGCGGGGGGCGTTGTCATGGTAGAGACGTTGCATTGCAACGTCTCTACAAAAGGACGTGCCAATCGAAAATGTGGCAAGGACACCGATCATGACCCTTTTCCGAGACAAATACCGTATCGAAACCACCCGCCTGCACGGTTGGGATTACGCCGCGGCGGGCTGGTATTTCGTCACCATTTGCACGCGGGATCGCCTGCCGTTCTTCGGCGAAATTCGCGGCGGCGAAATGCACCTTTCGCCGATTGGCGAAATCGCCTGTGAATATTGGATGCAAATCCCCCAACACACGGCGGGCAATGTGGATTTGGATGCGTTTGTGGTCATGCCCAATCATGCGCATGGGATTATTGTCATCCGCGACACGGACGCGCCGGTAGAGACGTTGCAATGCAATGTTGTAGAGACGTTGCACTGCAACGTCTCTACAACGACAACGCCCAACCCCATGGCGCACATATCCCCGCGCGCAGGTTCATTGGGCGCCATCATTCGTTCGTACAAATCCGCCGTGTCGCGCTGGTGCGCCCAAAATGGATACTCCGAATTTGGCTGGCAGGCGCGGTTTTACGACCACATTATCCGCAACGAAACCGACTTACAAAACATTCGTCGCTATATTCTCGAAAACCCGTTACGATGGGAAGACGACCGGAACCACCCTGAAAATCTGTGGATGTAACCCGATGGACATCTCGAACATGCCTTTGAAACCGACATCGTCAACCATCTGGTCACCGCGCGTGGCTATCACGAACGGCGCAGCGCCTTCATCCTAGCAGATGACATCGCTGTACGCGAGCAGTTCTTGAACAAGATTGCTGAACTCCAAAACAGAATGAACGCCATTGATAATATGCGCCGTCCAACTGCTGAACATCGTAACGAACGCGCTGATAAACAACGATTGCTAGCCACTCTCCAGCGGCAGTTTGCTGACATCAACGCCCTGTTGGGCAATCCTTGAGCATACGCTGCTCATTCTTGTTCTGTGGTATGATTCTTCAGGCGGAGTCATTCACTATGTCTAGTTTTCGGCAAAACAATGGCGACGATTACCCCGAAGCAGCCGGAAAACACCTTGATGATGCGCAGGCGCTCTTGACCGCTGGACGCTATGATGGCGCCGGCTATCACGCCGGTTATGTTGTCGAGTGCGCGCTCAAGACGCTGCTGCAGGCCGACGGCGTACTACAAAAGGGACATGACTTGAGTAGGCTGAGCAGTGAGGTAACTAGGCTCGCTGCAGGCGGCAGTCCACATACGGCGCGCTATCAGCCCGATCCGCCGCCGGCTATTCTCTATGCCGTACCACCCGCCGGTTGGAAGGAAACGATGCGCTACCTTGCCGCCGGCGTCTTGAATCAGGGGCAAGCTGGACGGTGGCTCAAAGAGGCCGAACGTGTCTATACCCAATCGGTTCAGCAAATGCGGATGGATGGAGTCATTCGATGAACGCAATGCCTGTTCGTCATTTCGATGAAGCGCGGCGCAATGTCCTGCAACGGCTGGAAGACCTTGTTCCTAAATCGTACATCGAGCGCGCCCTGCTCTCACCGGATATTTTTGCTCGCATCCGCGTCGCGCTCTGGGTCAGCGACGAACTGACAGCAGAACAAACAGATTCGCTCACAACCAATCTGAAGCACGCTGCAGGGCCGTTCTGGGGCGGTCTCTGGACAGCTTCGCCCAAAACTTCCGACACAGATCGCAAGCTCTTGGAGCACATGTGGGACGAAGGCACGGTTTACAGCGACAAGATCCGTATCAATGAACGCCATCGCAGCATGAGCGTCTGGCTCAAGCACCCGCTTGAGCCGCCCTGGTCAGCCGACGCCGAGTCTGCTCAAGCGGGACCGCCGATTGTCTCGTTCTACGCATTCAAAGGCGGTGCCGGACGCAGCACGGCGCTGGCAATCTTTGCTGCGCAGCGTGCTCACGCTGGCGAGCGGGTTGTGGTGATAGACCTCGATTTGGCTGCGCCGGGCGTCGGGTCTCTGCTCATTGAACCGGACGCCGTTCAGTATGGCGTTGTTGATTACTGGCTGGAGCGCCCGCTGCTTAAAGCAAGGCCAGACCTGCGTGATTATTATGTGCGGGTCTCTTCACCTGACGTGATTGGCGCCGGCAAGATTTATGTGTTTCCGGCTGGACGTTTCGACGAAACCTATGTTCTCAAACTGGCGCGGCTCGATTTCACCCCATCTGTAAAGGAAGAGCATCCTCTCGTAACCCTGCTGCGCCAAATCCGTGATGAATTGCACCCAGATTGGATTCTGCTCGATGCGCGCGCCGGTCTTTCAGAGTCCGCCGGTTTTGCGCTTGGGGGGCTGGCACACCTCAACGTGCTGTTTGGCAACACTTCGGCTGCCAGTTGGAACGGACTGCGCCTTTCCATTCGCCGTTTGGGCGCAGAGCGCGCCTTGCGTGGTTTGCCACAGGAAGAGTGCCTGCTCGTCCAGAGCATGACGCCCGCCAACCCACAAACGGCGCAACTGGCAAAAGCAACCTTTCTCCAACATGCACAGCGCACCTTTGAAGAGGAGTACTATCTGCCTGACCCGGACGATCCAGACGAAGACTCACAATGGTACCTGCGCGACATGGAAAGCCGCGATGCTCCCCACGTTCCCGTTTCTCTGGATTACAGCGAACAGGTTGCGTTCTTTGTTCATCTTGAAGACCTGATTGCGTATGGCTTGAAAGCGAGTGACTATCAAGAACTCAATGCACGGATTACTGCTCGTTTTCCGAGGAGTTCACGCTGATGTCAACCGATACCGAACGGCAACGATTACTCACCGAGCTGCGTGAAATGGGTCGTGCTTCCAGCGCCGAATTGGAACGTGGAGAGCAGTTTCAACGCGCGTTCTATCCGGTTGACGAACATCTGCGTGTCTTCGAGCCGGACGTCAATCTGATTGTTGGGTATCACGGCGCCGGCAAAAGTATGCTTTTCAAGGCCGCCGTGGAGCAACTGTTATCCGCGAGTATCCACAAAAGGCCGTTCCTGCCGGAGAAAGCCGTTTGGAAAGCCGGTTATCCTTTAGGGTCCGATTTCCCAGATGCAGAGACATTGCGGCGCTTTGTCAAGCGATCCTTAGTCGAGCGATCCTTGACAGAACAGGCCAACGATCGCATGCTCGCGGATGTATGGCTGGCTTACCTAGCACGCTTACTGAGTTCCGAGTTAAAGACTACTGGTGAATGGCAGGCATTGCTTGCGCCGTCAAGCGTTGAGGTAGACAGAGTGTACACTGCGTTGCGACAGCAGCGCACAGCAGTCATTGCTGCATTAGATGACCTAGATGCCCGCCTGAAACAAGAAGGGCGGTGGATTTTCGTCAACTACGATGAATTGGATACATTGGGCGGGATTGATTGGGAATTAATGGCGGGGTTGATTCGTGGTCTGTTGACCTTTTGGGCTGAGTATACGCGCCGCTGGCAACGCCTGCAGGCGAAAATCTTCCTGCGGACAGATTTATTTACCAACGCGCGCATCTTCACCGCTGATTTTACCAAGCTGGCCTCTAATCGGGTGGAACTGACTTGGAGTGATCGCAATCTCCATGCGATGTGGATTAAGCGTATTGCCAATCGAAGTCGAAATTGGTTAGAATACTGCCGGGATGCAGGCATACAGTTTAAGCGAGATGAAACGTTGGGATGGATTCCGTATCTGCCTAATGCAGAAGCTGCTCAGCCGTTGATTGAACGGATAGCCGGCCCATTTATGGGCAGCAACATTAAAAAGGGGCGCACCTTTACGTGGATATTGGATCATTTGCGTGACGGCAAGGGGCGGATTACACCGCGAACGTTAGTCAGCCTTTGGGGGTATGCCGCAGCACAAGAATTGGATTCGCAAAAAGCGAGCGCTAGCCACTTGATTCATCCCACATCACTGCGTCGCGCTCTTGACCAAGTTTCAGATGATTATGTGAAAATGCTCAAAAGCCGCGAGATGCCTTGGCTCGAAGGGCTGATGAAACGTCTATCGAATCGCGAAGTGCCGTTAACCCGTGAAGAATGGATAGCAATCCTCGCTACCGATTGGACGCAGTGGCGCAACGATACCCAAGAAAAACAACGCCCGCCTCACCAGACACCAGCTGAATTTCTCGATCTTCTACTCGAACTGGGTGTATGTCGCGAACGTCCTGATGGTCGAATTGATGTGCCAGACTTGTTCTTGCATGGTCTTGCCATTAAGCGTCGTGGCGGAGTGAAGCGATGATGATGGACATCTCCGAACATGCCTTTGAAACCTACATCGTCAACCATCTGGTCACCACGCACGGCTACCTAGAGCGGCGCAGCGCCGAACACTATGACCGCGCCCTGTGCCTAGATTGGGAACTGACCCTCTCCTTCATCACCGCCACCCAGCCCGACACTTGGCGTGACCTCGCAAAACAGCACGGCGCGCAGGCGGTGGAAAAGTTCAAGCGCCGCCTAGTGCGCGAAATCGAACGGCGCGGCACGCTGGACGTGCTGCGGCGCGGGGTCAAGGATTCGGGCTGTTACTTCCAAATGGCATACTTCGCCCCCGCCACCAGCCTCAACCCGGCGCATCAGGAGCTCTACGGCAAAAACATCCTCTCGGTCATCCGTCAGTGCCGTTACAGCGCGGTTGAGACCAAAGACGCCCTCGACTTGGTCCTCTTCCTCAACGGCTTGCCCCTCTTCACCCTCGAACTCAAGAACAAACTCACCGGTCAGACCGTAGCGAACGCCCGCGAGCAATACGCCAAAGACCGCGACCCCAAAAACGAGCCGCTGCTGCAATTCCGCCGCTGCTTGGCGCATTTTGCCGTGGATGATGACGAAGTCTGGCTGACCACCAAACTGGAAGGTGCGCGCACCCGCTTTTTGCCCTTCAACCGCGGCTATAACGGCGGCGCGGGCAACCCGCCCAACCCCAATGGCTACGCCAGCGCCTACCTGTGGGAAGACCTCTTCGCTCCCGCCAGCGTGCTGGAACTAGTGGGCAGTTTCGTGCATGTCGAAAACGGCGACCAACCCGCTCGTCTGATTTTCCCGCGTTACCATCAGCGCGATGCGGTGCGAAAACTGGTGGCGCACGCCCGCCAACATGGCGCCGGGCATCACTATCTCATCCAGCACAGCGCCGGCAGCGGCAAGAGCAACACCATCGCTTGGCTGGCGCACCGCTTGGCGTCGCTGCACAACGACCAGAATCAGCGCGTCTTCAGTTCGGTCATCGTCATCACCGACCGCCGCGTGCTAGATAGGCAACTGCAAAACACCGTTCGCCAGTTCGAGCAGGTGCCGGGCGTGGTCAATGTCATTGACCAAGATAGCGCCCAACTCGCCGAAGCCCTCAACCGCGGCGCAGACATCATCGTCAGCACCCTGCAAAAATTCCCCTTCGTGTTGGATCGTGTAGAGACGTTGCATGCAACGTCTCTACGACATTTCGCCGTCATCGTAGACGAAGCGCACTCCTCGCAGACCAGCGAAGCCAACAAACGGCTCAAAGAAGTCCTGCGCGCCGAATCGCTGGAAGAAGCCGAGCAGTTAGATGGCGCAGCCGAAGCTGGCGAACCGAGCGGCGAAGACCTCATCAACCAGAGCATGGCGGCGCGCGGACGGCAGCCCAACCTGAGTTTCTTCGCCTTCACCGCCACCCCCAAGCAAAAGACGTTGGAATTGTTCGGCATCGAACAGCCCGATGGTGCCTTCCGCCCCTTCCATCTCTACACCATGCGGCAAGCTATTGAAGAAGGTTTTATCCTTGATGTGCTGCAAAACTACACCACTTATGAAACCTACTTCAACCTGCTCAAAAAAGCTGCTGACGACCCGCACGTTGAAAAGAGCCAAGCCTTCAGTCTGCTCAAACGCTACGTTAGCCTACACCAATTCACCATCGCGCAAAAGACTGCGATTATGGTCGAGCATTTCTGGGAAACCACGCGCCACAAAATCCCCGATGCGCATGGCGTCGGGCAGGCAAAAGCGATGGTGGTCACTGCCAGCCGCCTGCATGCCGTCTTGTACAAACAAGCCTTCGACGACTATCTGAAAAAACGGGATTACCCTATCCGGGCATTGGTGGCGTTCTCCGGCGTAGTGCAGTATCACGGCTTGGATTACACCGAAGCAAGCATGAATGGCTTCCCCGAACGGCAGACCGCCGAGCAGTTCAAGAAGCCCGAATACCGCTTCCTCATCGTCGCCGAAAAGTTCCAGACCGGCTTCGACCAGCCGCTCTTGCACACGATGTATGTGGATAAGAAACTCGCGGGCGTCCACGCAGTGCAAACCCTCAGCCGCCTCAATCGTGTCCATCCGGGCAAGACCGATACGATGGTGTTGGACTTTGTCAACCGTGCCGAGGACATCGAACGCGCCTTTGCGCCCTACTACGAGACCACCCTGCTCAGCACCGCCAGCGACCCGAACAAACTCTACGACCTGCAAGCCGAACTGGAACAATTCAACCTCTACACGCCCGAACAGGTTGCCGAGATTGCCGAACTCTTCCTGCGCAAAGGTGAAAAAGCCCCGAAATTGCAGCCGCTCCTGCGCGCTGTGGTGGATCGTTACCAGTACATCGCCGCAGTGGAAGAGCGCATTCGCTTCAAGCATCTACTGCGTTCCTACATCAACCTGTATGCGTTTCTCTCGCAGGTGATGACCTTCCGCGATGCCAATTTGGAGCAGCTCTACCTGTTTGCCCGTCTGCTGCTGCGTGCTTTGCCTCCAGAAAGGGAACGCGCGCCTTTGGCAGTCGGCGAATTGGTGGATTTGGAAAGTTACCGCGTCCAGCAGACCTTCAGCGGCAGAATCGGACTGCGAACAGGCGAATCCCTAGCGCCGCTATCCGACTTAGGAGGCGATGTACTGACTGACCCCGAAAAAGCCGCTCTCTCTCAAATCATTCAGGAAATCAATGAGCGCTTCGGTACCGAATTCACCGAAGCCGACCGCGTCTTTTTTGCCGAACTCAAAGCCCGCCTAACGGCAAACGACGCCCTGCAAACCAGTGCTCGCATCAATCCACCCGAAAGTGTGCGATTACTCCACGATACTCTCTTCGATAGGGTACTACAGACCATGATTGAAAGTAATTTTGAGATGTTTCGACGTATCAATGACGATGAGTCATTTGCCCAAGCGATACGGGAGAAAATTTTTAAGATAGTATATCAAGAGTTACAACAACAGTATCAAAGACGGTAGAGGTGTAGCATTGCCACGCCTCTACCACGTTCACGCGGCTTTGAGGCGATCAATGTCGCCGGCGGTATGCGCGCATGGAAGACCGCCGGCTATGCGATGGTAGTTGGCCCGTAACCGGTAGCGACGCACGGTTGTGCGTTTCTACCGGTTGTGCGTCTCTACCGTTATCGAATACAGGGACGGAACTTATACCCGTACACCAATACCCCATCCTCGCCGGTATCCATCAACCGGCGGGTGACCATCTCAACCGGCATGCCGATTGTGAGATCGGCTTCGTCGCAATCGGTCAATTGGGCAGTCACCATTGGTCCTTCTTCTAACCGAACCAGCGCGACCGGGTAGATGCCGAGGCTCTCATACCCCGACGGTACTTGCCGGATCACGCTGAAACTGTAGATTTCGCCGCGTCCGCTCAGTTGATACGGTTCCCAGTCATTCGGGTCTTCATCAAGGGTAGGCGGCTGGGATGGGAAACGCACCTCGCCGGTGTGGCGATGGCGTTGCCCTTCCAACCGATAGCGGGTCGTCCGTTCCCGCCAGTGTCGAGCAATATTCATGGTGCAAAACCTCCACCAAGTAAGATTGCAATCGTAGCTAGTCCAACGGTCGCACAGACAATGAGTATGCCAATAACGGCTAAAATGATGGCAATGTAGAGCGCCTTCTGGGCGGGCAAGTTCATGCCCGACTGAATAGCCAGATAGGTAAGATAGACGCCATAGAGAGTCAGTGCGAGCGAAATGATCCCGCCGATGAAGGGAATGACAGTGGCAATACCTTGACCGACTGCTAATGGTGAAGAGAAGAGGGAAAGTCCCCACGCCAATTCGCCAAAGCTACCCGTGCCGCCAAAAGCGCGACCAAGGAGATAAATGATACCCCACCCGATCAACGAACCGATAATGGTACTGAGGACAGCGCTGAGAATGATGGCGATCAGTTCGCTGATTCCGCCACCGCTTAACAGTGAGGAAAAGGCTACAATAACTCCATTGATCACGCTGGCAATAACGGCGTAGATCAATGCCCACACTAAATTGTCGCGCTCGTGACGCTCGAAGGCTTGTACCGACGGTTGAGTAAGGACTGCGATACTGCCGTTGACCATCTCCTGAATCACAGGAATACTCCTTTGGTTATCCAAAAAGGCGGAAAGCAGCCTTATTGTACCTTACGCAACTACCGGCGTAAAGGGGTAATCACGCTTCCCGAATCAGGACATGGCTCACCGCAGTTGCACCGATCCCGCCGAGTGACTGAGCTAACCCAACGCGGGCATTGCTAACTTGGGTCGCGCCAGCCGTACCGCTCAGTTGGCGGGCAAGTTCGATGATCTGATAAACTCCGCTTGCTCCACCAACATCGCCACGCGCCTTGTAGCCGCCGGCAGTAGCAATTGGCGTCTTGCCGGTTGGTGTGATCGCGCCTTCGGCAGCGTGGCGCGGGGCCGTGCCGGGTTCGTAACAGCCAATCGCTTCTAACGCCAAGGTTGCAGCAATGCCGTGCGGATCGGTCAGCTCCCACACATGCACATCGCCAACGCCAAGGTGGGCACGACCAAGGGCAATGTGGGCACTGGCGCGGGCCGCGCTTAGTTCGAGCGGGTTGCGCCGGCGATGCAAGGCCGGGGTGTCAGTGGCGACAGCAGCGCCGGCGATGCGGATGCGCGGGCCGTCAAGTTCGCGTGCCAACTGCTCGCCGGCAATGAGGAGAGCGGCAGCGCCATCGGCCAGCGTGCTGCAATCGAGCAGGTTGAGCGGCGAGGCGACCATAGCCGCTTTGCGATACTTGTTGGCATCAATGGTAAACCGGTAGAGCGCCAGCGGATTTTTTGCCCCGTTGGCATGGGCATTGATCGGGAATGGCGCGAAAGCGTCGGCAGTGTAGCCGTACTCGTGCATATAGCGGCGCATGAGCATCGCCCACTGCGCAGTAAGGGTGATGCCGTGCAACGCTTCCTCGTTGCTGTCTGCGGCCATAGCCTGCGCGGCCTCGATCACGTCTTCGAGGTGGTCGGTGACCTTCTCAACCCCGATCACCAGCGCAAGCGGCAGGCCATGCTGTACCGCTTGCACCGCTTGGAAGAGCGCCATTGCGCTGCTAGCGCCAGCGGCTTCAATGCGGAAGGCCGGAATCGATGGCGAGAGGCCGAGCATGCTGGCGAGATACGCACCAAGCTGGCCCTGCCCGTAAAGTTCTTCGCTGTAGGCGCTGCCCACATAGAGCGCACCGATCTGGTGTGGCGCCAAACCCGGCGCGCTCGCGAACGCGGCTCGCGCCGCTTCACTGGCCAGATCGGCTAGATCACGCCCGTAGTGCTCGCCGACGGCAGTCGCGCCCATGCCGGCAATATAGACGTTGGTCATAGTGACTCCTTACTCTTACCTTCCCTATTCCTTACTTCCCTACCCCATCACCAACTTACCGCGCCACTTGGCATAGATCGCGTAATCGATCATCACAGCGCGCTTGAGGTAGGCTGCGGTCAAGGGCGCTCGCTCGCGCCGCTCCAGAATCGCGTCGGTGACTGTGAGCGCATAGGCGTCAGAACCGGCTCCGCTGCCGTAGCTGGTCACGAAGATGGTGTCACCCGGTTTGGCTATATCGAGAATGGCGCACAGACCGATAAGTGCTGCGCCCGAATAGGTGTTGCCGATCTGTGGACTGAGCAATCCCGGTGCGATTTGGGCGTCGGTAAAGCCGAGCCGTTTGGCAACTACTTGGGGGAATTTGGCGTTTGGCTGATGAAAAACGGCATAGGTAAAGTCAGCAGCCGTGCAGTTCAATTGACGTAACAATTCGGCGGCTGCCGATTGAATCTGGTGAAAGTAGGCCGGCTCGCCGGTGAAGCGATTGCCATGCACCGGGTAGGGCCGATCGGCGCGGCGGTAAAAGTCGGGTGTGTCAGTGACATACGAGAGGGTGGCGTCGATGGTGGCCAGCGCCTGCTCGGCAGGGCCGACGATCAACGCTGCTGCACCGGCTGAGGCGGTGTACTCCAGTGCGTCACCGGGCCGGCCTTGGGCCGTATCGGCACCAATTGCCAGCGCATAGCGCTGCATCCCGCTGCCGACCAACGCCATCGCTGCTGTCAGCGCCTCTGAGCCGGCTTTGCAGGCAAACTCCCAGTCGGCGGCGCTGACCCACGGGCCGGCACCGAGCGCATCGGCGACTACTGTGCCCGATGGTTTGACACTGTACGGATGGCTTTCGCTGCCGATCCAGACTGCACCGAGATCGGTAGCAGAAATGTCAGCGCGCGCCAGCGCGTTGCGCGCTGCTTCGATCGACATCGTGATGGTGTCTTCATCGGGACCGGGGACGCTTTTGGCTTCCACCGGTACCCCGTTTTGGCCATCGGTCCAGATGCGGGCAATCTCACGGGCCGCGATCCGGTAGCGCGGGATGTACACGCCGTAGCCGATGATGCCAACCGGTTGCTGAGGCTTCATCATAGAATGGTTCTCCACTTTTGTAAGACACATAGACCCATGCTCGGCGCAGTGCGACGAACTGACTGTCGACAGCAAACGGCTGCCAAATAGGCCCACGCTTTAGTTTGGAAGACAAAAATCTCGCCCCACTGCGCAGATCGTTCGCAGTAAGGCAACACTAGCGGCGGCCTGTCTCAACGACGAACAGGCCGCCGTAAGTTTGGGCATTAGTTCTTGGCGGGGTCGCCGACGACACGCCGGCCTTCGAGTTCGGCGATAATCTCTTCGGCGCGAGCCGGTTTGATGTTGCGCTCGGCCACCATGCGGCGGGCAACTTCATCGACCAGCGTGCCGGAAGCGCCGGCAGCCATCGCAATCTGGCGGGCATGCAAACCCATGTGGCCCTGCTGGATGCCTTCACACGCCAGCGCGCGCATCGCGGCGAGGTTGTTGGCCAAGCCGGCAGCGACGCAGACTTCGGCCAGTTCGTTGGCACTCCGCACACCGAGCAGTTTCAACGCGGCTTGGGCCGTCGGGTGTACTTTCGTGGCCCCGCCGACAATCCCGACCGAGAGCGGCATTTCGAGCGTGCCAACCAGATTGCCCTGCTCATCACGCTCCCAGTGCGAGAGCGAGGTATAGTGACCGTTGCGGCTCGCATACGCATGGGCGCCAGCTTCGACCGCACGCCAGTCGTTGCCGGTGGCGACGAGCACCGGATCAATGCCATTCATGATCCCTTTGTTGTGTGTCGCCGCTCGGTAGGGGTCAACCGCGGCAAAGGCGTAGGCCCAAAGAATACCTTCCACCACCTCTTCGCCGGTGAGGCCGTCGCGGGCCAATGAGGCTGCCGGCACAACGCAGCGGGCACGCGCCAGTCGGCGATCGGTCAGATTCGAGAGGATGCGCAAATAGACGCGCCCGCCAGTCATCTCGGCCAAGAGCGGCGCTACCGCTTCGGCCATCGTGTTGACCGCATTGGCACCCATCGCGTCGCGGCAATCAACGATAAGATGGACGATCAGCATCGGCCCCATCGGGCTAGTGGGAAAGAAGCGCACCTCAACATCACGCGCGCCGCCGCCGAGCGTCACCAGTGAACGGCTTTGGGCATTGGCTAGTGCCAGAATTTCTTCCTTGCGAGCGAGAATCGTCTGGCGAGCCTGATCGGGATCGACGACATGCACCAACTGCACCTGCCCAATCATCAGCGGTTCAGTGCTGCTGGTCTGAAACCCACCGCCATCCCGCACCATGCGAGCGGCATAGCTCGCACCGGCCACAATTGATGGCTCTTCCACCACCATCGGGATTAGGTAATCGCGCCCGTTGATGCGGAAGTTGGTGGCAATACCGAGTGGCAAATTATATGTGCCAACCACATTCTCGATCATCTTGTCGGCGCGCTCAATACTTAATGCGCCGCCACTGCCGCCATGCAGTGCACGTAAATCTTCATCAACCAGTCCGTCGAAGGACTTTACCATCTGGAGCCGCTCAAACGGATTGAGTTGGTAGAAACCTTGAAGTCGTGAATTTTTGGTCCCCATGAGAGGACACCTCCTTAACCGTACACGAGTGTTGGCATCTGCTTCCCTTACTACGATACCACGATGCTAGTGAAAAACGGTTAATAACAACTCTCAAAACCTATCATGCGCCTGTCTGGTGGCTGTCATAAGAGGACTTGAACACCATTACGGGGGTTGTGATACAATAAGCAACGTGATGTACAAACGTTTGTTCGTATTATTCATCTTGCTGTGGGTAAGCGCATGCGCTTCACCGACGGCGTTGCCGTTACCGACTGATGTCGTCGCGACGGCGGCGCTGGGCCAGCAACAGCTCATCGCCTTCTTGTACCGTGATGAGCAAGGGGTGAGGTTGGTCAACGGTCTGAGTGTCAGTACCGCTCGCCCCATCCCACTTGATCCACCCGACCAGCAAGTCTGGATCGGAGAGGTTGCGCTACCTGCCAATTTGGCGCTCACCGAGGCTGGCGATGTGCAATATGGGATGGTCATCGCGCAGGGAGATTGGCAGCCTACCGGCCAATATGGGCCGGGCGGGTTATGGCCGCACGCGCTGGCTTCGCCGCGCCTGCAACCTTTTACGCCGGAAACGGTGGCTCTCGCGGACTTGCTGAGTGATACCCGCTACGAAGGGCAAGTGGTTCGGCTGCGTGCAGCATTGATCGTTTCTACCGGCACCAGTTTGCTGGTCGAAGCGATCGGTCCCGGTGGCGTGCCGGCGGCTGATGCGCGGCAAGTGAAGCTTTGGCACGGCGATCGCGATCAGGCGTTGATCGAGCGCTTGCAGGTGAGCGGGGCTGTACGGTTTGGCTATGTTGAAGTGGTTGGACGGTGGCGGCAAGGGCGGGTTGAGCCATTATTGATTATCCTACCGTAAGCACAGCTCGTACCCGTTGTAATAACTGTTGCAGGGTAAATGGCTTGGTCAGTAAACGCTCGCTAGACACGCTGATTGGCTCGTTGCCGGCATACGCTGACACGTAAAGAACACGCATTCCCGGCCGTTGCGCAGTGAGGCGGCGATACAGCTCGTCACCGGTCATCATTGGCAGCGTGACATCGCTGATCAGCAGGTCAATCGCGCCTTCGTAACTGTTTGCTATCCCCATCCCGCGTTGTGGATCAAGCGCCTCAAGCACTCGATAGCCGTAAAGGCGTAGCGCACTCGCAATCAGGTGCAGGACTGCCGGCTCGTCTTCCACAACCAACACCGTCTCGTGCCCGATCAAGCGTTCACCGGTAAACGGCTCATGAGCGGCAATTGGTGCGACATCGGCAAACGCCGGCAGGTAAATGGTAAATATGGTTCCTTCTCCTAATACGCTCTGTACATCAATATGACCATAGTATTGCTTGACAATGCCGAAAACAGTTGCGAGGCCGAGACCGGTACCTTGACCTTGCGGTTTGGTCGTAAAAAACGGTTCAAAGATGCGAGGGAGAATAGCCGGGTCAATCCCGCAACCGGTGTCTTGCACCTGTAACATCACGTATCTGCCTGCAGCAAGGTTTGGCACGTGAGGGACGGCATTCTCATTAATCTGGACGAGCGCCGTGGTGATGGTCACCGTACCGTTGCCGCTGATGGCGTCGCGGGCGTTAATGACTAAATTGAGCAGCACCTGCTCGATTTGACCAGCATCGGCCATGATTGGCAAAAGGTTCGGACTCAGATGCAGATCAATCGTGATCCGTTTGTCAATGAGTCGGCGCAAAATACCGGCAAAATCGCTGATCACCTGATTCAGGTTAATCAGTTTTAGCTCCAGCCGTTGACGACGGCTAAAGGCCAGAATTTGGCGAGTCAAGGCAGTAGCACGGATGCCGGCAGCGCGAATCTGATCAAAATTCGCGTACAGTTCCCCTTCAGGCGGTGCTTCGAGCATGCCTATCTCGGCAAAGCCGATGATTGGTACGAGCAAATTATTGAGATCGTGGGCGATACCGCTAACTAACGATCCGATTGCCTCAAACTTTTGGGCTTGGAAGAGCTGTTCGGTAAGCTGCCGTTGCTCCTCTTCCATTTGCTTACGCGCAGTGAGATCAACATGCGCGCCGAGCATGTGGGTAGGTCGTCCGTGCTGATCGTAGATCAGCGCTGCTTGTGACTGTATCCAGTGGTAACTACCATCTTTATGCCGTAGACGAAACTCGAGGGTAAAATCGGGCCACGGTTGACGCAGGTAGCGGTTGATCGTGTTCAAGCACCGCTCGCGATCATCGGGATGCAGCCGCTCTTCCCATGCTTCAAAGGTATCGATAATCTCATGAGCTTCGTAGCCAAGCTGTGCTTTCCATTCCGGAGAAAAGAAGACCCGGTTCGTGGTCAGGTCCCATTCCCACAAACCAATATGGGCCGATTGCACCGCCAATCGCAGCCACATCTGGATGTTTACCAGCAGCGACTGCTGTAACTGATTAACCTCCAGTGCCAGCCGGCGGGCGCGGAGCAGGATCTCGATGCGGGCGTGCAATTCGACTTTCTGAATAGGACTAATGACCAGTTCATCGATGGTGCGCCAGAGGTGGCGTGTATGCAGTTGTACGTCACGCCGGCTGGTGATCAGCAAAAATGGAAGAAACAGCAGGTGATCGATGGAACGACGTTCCTGAATTGCCGCTTCGTAGCGATCAAGTATCTGCCCATCGATGATGCAGAGCTGGAACGGTTGCTGGAGATCGGCGATGCAATGACCTTCAATAATCTGATACCGCGATTGCAACCAATCACGGAGCTGGTTCTGATTGGTGGTGTTGGCGAGGAAGAGCAAAATCGTATTGTCCGCCATGCGGTGTATCCTCACGATTGGTCAGTCCATGTCGGCATGCCAATAAGAATACCACGCAGGTTGGTGAGCGGTTTACCGACCTTGATTCCGTAGCGTGAAATCGTGAACTCGCGCAGCGTCTTCTCAAAATCGCTCAATCGTTTCTTCAAGACGCCGATAGCTTTGCGTAATTCACCCTCTATTTCCAAAAAGCGTAAGAAAATGATGTTATCACCCAAGTAACTAGCACCAATGTCAGTGACTTGGAAATCGCCAACGATATTATTTGTGTCCATAATAAAAATAACAGTAACACCTTTACTCTGTAAATACTTGCCCAAGGCGTGTAGTTGACTGATAAGGTCTTCACCCTGCATACAGAGCCGATAACCGGTGACACTATCGATCATCACCATTGTTACCTGTTTGTGTTCCACCCAGAAACGCACGTATTGGGCAAATTCGTCCGGGTTATACTGCAACGGTTCGATCTTTTCGACCCTAAGCAGGTTGTTGGCCTGCATTGCCCGCACTGGGATATTCACCGCTTCGCAGCGTTCTACCATAATCTCGACCTCTTCCTCAAACGAGAAGACGATCGACTGCTCGCCGCGACTGGCAGCTTCTTTCATAAATTGAAAGCCGAGCGTGGTTTTTCCTACGCCTGATGGCCCAGTAATTAGCGTTATCGTGCCACGCTCGATCCCGCCGTTGAGCAACTCGTCGAGTTCCGGCACGCCAGATGGCATGAAGGTAAAGGAATGCCCTGTTACCAACGGGCTAGGAATGATACGCGGGAAGACAGACAGACCACGGCCAGTGAGCCGCATCGCGTGGCGGCCACTGCTGAACGATGAACGGCGCATTTTGCTGACGCTGAGATAGCGCCCGTTCTGCGTGAGTTCAAGCGTTATAATGCCATCGGCGATATACTGCAGATCATCATCGGGAAAAGCAGTACTATTTTCAGCCGAAAAGATAACCGTTGTTTGCTGTTCAGCCAAAAAGCGGAGGAAGGAGATAACCTGTTTGCGGAATTGGAAGAGGTCAGGGGTGAGGTAACGAAATTGCGTGATGGGATCGAAAAAGACCCGGCTTGGTCGTAACCGCTGCACGCTCTCGACAATCTGGCGTGTAAGCGGTTCACGCTCAACCTCGGCTGGCGAGAAAATATCGTAAATTTCGGTTTTGGCAAAGAAATCAGACGATGGGCTGAGGTCAAGAATGTGGACGTTACTAAGATCGATGCCAATATTTGCCGCATTACGACGAATCTTGCTTGCAGATTCTTCAAGACTAATGAAGAGCGCTGTTTCTCCCCGCGCAGCGCCAGTTGCCAAAAAGTGTAGGCCAAGCGTGGTTTTGCCGGTGCCGGGTCCTCCGCGCACGAGATACGCATCATGTGGAACCAATCCGCCACCGATCACTTCATCAAGTCCGGGGATACCAGTGGGGAGACGGTTCATTGCTCCTACGTCCATGAGTTGCCTCTGTAATGTGAGATTACTACGCTTATCCTAACGATCTGGTCAAGCTGCGTCAAGAATCTTGTTGGTAGTATGCCGATGTTTCTCTAATAGCCCAACAAGTGCTCTCCCCATGGCTATCAATGACGGCCTTGGCGGTAGCATTTGCCCCCTACCTTTAGAGCATGATTGCAGCGATCACGATGATGTAGCATACTTGCAAGACGGATTAGTATTGCGTGTTTGAAAGGAAACTGTGATGATGGAACGGTTGCAGCGGTTGCGTGCCACATTGGTCGAGCAAGCATTGCCGGCAATGCTGCTCACCGCGCCAACCAGCCGGCGGTATCTGAGCGGGTTTACCGGCAGTGCCGGCGCGTTGTTGATCAGCGCCGAGGCAGCTTTCTTGCTGACCGATGGCCGGTATACGGTGCGTGCTGCGGCTGAGGCGCCGGCATTTACCCTGCGCGAAGTGCGCGCAGCCGTGAAGCCAATGCCAAAATTGGTAGCTGAACTGGCAGCGGAATTGGGTCTGAGCCGGCTTGGCTTTGAGGCGGCGGCGATGACGGTAGCCGAGTATCAGCAATTTACAAAGGCGTTGGGTGAAGCGATTGAGCTGGTGGCTACTGAGAATCTGGTGGAAGAGTTGCGGATGGTGAAAGATACGGGCGAAATTGAACTATTGCGGCGCGCAGCGGCGATCACCGATGCGGCGTTGGCTGCGGTGTTGCCGGTGTTGTCGCCTGAGATGACCGAGCGTGAGGCGGCGTGGCGGATTGAGATGGCATTGCACGAACGAGGCGCCGATGGGCCGTCGTTTCCGATTATTGTCGCCGCCGGTCGTAATAGTGCCCGTCCGCATCACGAGCCGGGCCACGATGTGTTGGGTGAAGGACAGCCAATCATTATTGATATGGGAGCGCGACTCGACGGCTATCACGCCGATCTGACCCGCACCATTGTGCTTGGTCAGCCTGACGACACCTTCCGCGCGGTGTATGCGGCGACGCTCGCAGCGCAACAAGCGGCGATTCGCGCGTTGCGGCCCGGTTTGCCGTGGGCTGAAGCCGATGCGATTGCCCGCCGGGTGATTGAAGAAGCCGGCTATGCCCATGGCATTGCTCACAGCCTTGGCCACGGCGTTGGGCTGGCAATCCACGAAGCGCCGTGGTTGCGAATTACGGTACCTGATGCGCCGCCAAGCCCGCCGTTGCAAGCTGGTATGGTGACGTCGGTTGAGCCGGGGATTTATCTACCGGAGTGGGGCGGGGTGCGGATCGAGGATTTAGTGTTAATTACTGCTGACGGGTGTGAGGTGCTGTCGCAGGCGCCGCGCTAGGAACAGCGTGGGCAGCGCGGTGCCCTTACAAGATGAGGGGTGCGTAGTGCTGTCGCAGGTGCCGCGTTCATCGTAGGGACAGTGCAGCGCACTGTCTCTACGATCATGCCCCCGCGACCGGATATGCGCGCATACCGGTTACAATTCATGCACCGTCACTTTGGTCATTTTATCGCCTTGTTGAATGGCGTACACCACATCCATTCCCGCCACAACCCGGCCAAACACGGTATGGCGGCCATTGAGGTGGGGTTGGGGAGTATGGGTAATGAAAAACTGGCTGCCATTCGTGTTTGGGCCAGCGTTTGCCATCGAGATAACGCCGGCCTCGTGCTTGAGCGGGTTGCCCATCACCTCATCGGCGAAGCGATAGCCGGGGCCGCCGCTGCCGCGCCCGGTTGGGTCGCCACCTTGAATAACAAAATCCTTAATGACGCGATGGAAGGTGAGACCATCGTAAAAGCCTTCGCGGGTGAGGAAGACAAAATTGTTGACAGTCATCGGCGCGTGTTGCGGGTAGAGATCAAGCTCGATCGTACCGCGGGTCGTCTCTATCGTCACCCGGTACGTCTTCGTGACATCAATCTGCATTGCCGGCGGGCTATTCCATTGTTTGGCCACGGATCTGCTCCTCGTTTGTACAAATCGTGAGATGATACGTATTGTACCATTGAATGAAAGATGGAATAGCTTGGCCATTCCTTACATTCTTGACTCATAGCCCCATCTCACCCAACCGGCGTGTTGCATACGTCAATTCTTTGCCGGTCGCACTAGGCTGATGGGTCTGTTCGAGCGTGATAGCTTCGTTGAGCGCCAATGCTGCCAACTCCGTTTCCCCGGCGGCGCGCAGGCGCGCCGCCAGTTGGCGCAACAGATTGGCTGCCGTAGCGTAGTCGCCTTGTTGGCGGGCAAGGTTGGCGCGCTGGTGGAGGTGGGCGATGCTGGCGCGAGTAATGATCGGCAGGAAGGCAGGCGGCGGGTTGGTAGCTTGAAGCTCGTAGTGGGCGATGAGGTCGTGGTGTTGTTCGTGTTGGCCGCTGCTGACGCGGAGACGGGCTAGCCGGCGCTGACTGCCGGGCGGGCCGGGGGCGACGAGGAATTCGCATAGCAATCGCACTGCTTCGCCCCGGCGCAGATCACCAAGCGGTAGGGTCATACGCCGGCCATGCTCGGCGCTGAGCGGGGTAAGTACGCTAAGTTCGGGCGCGAGGCGGGTGATCCGGCGCAGCGTCACCGTCTGCGGCAGCGCCATCTGCATTGTGACCGCCTGCGCCGAGGTCTGGCGGGCGCTTTCCAGCTCGGCGGCGATGATGGTTGGGATATGACTCGCTTCATGCACGAAACTGGCTCTCCCACCACTCAGATCGGCAAGCTGGGTGAGTAACTCTTCCTCAAATGCACCACCTAGCCCAACCGTGCTTATCGTGATACCGCGCGCTGCTGCTTCCCGCGCTACAGCAACGCAAAGGGTCGTGTCGGTGGTAAAGCCATCGGTTAGCAACACGATCCGCCGCACTGCCGGCTCATCGGTCACGACAAACTGGGCAAGCGCCAGTTGTAACCCTTGGGCGAGATTGGTCGTTTCGCCGAGCCGCAACGCAGGCAAGCGGGCAATGGCGGCGACCAACTCGGCGCGGCGGTCGCCGGGGGTGCTCGGCGCAAGCACGATGGCGTCGCTCGCGCAGGCGATCAGTGCCAGCCGGTCGGTCTGATCCAGTCGTTCGATCAGGCTATGCAGGGCGCGCGCGGTATAGTCGATCGGGCTAGGGTAGCGGGCGCGCATTTCACTCGCAAGTGGCGTACCCAATTGCCACACCGGTACCCCGTCAACCAGCACCTCATATGCGCCGCTGCTGCGCACCAACTCGCGAAATTGGTCTTCATCGACAATTGGAATGCGCATCGAGCGGCTGGCGTCAGCCACAATTGCAAGCTGTAGCGGCAGGTCGCGATAGCTATCAGCGACAATTGCCAGATGGACATACGCCACTTGCGGTTGCGACAGGGCAGGCAATGTCACCGGTTCGGGAGCACACCGTACTTGGAACGGCATACCCTGCTCCTCATCTGCAATCGGCTGGTAAGGGCGGATCGCTGAAGACCAATTCCAGTACCGAGCCATTATTGTAGGTGGTGACGCGCCGGGTACGGGTAATAGACTGCAATTGATCCCTACCGGCGACCCGAATACAGGAATCGACGCTAGTCGCCTCGATGGTTTCCCGGATACCGCCGCGAGTGACGCCAATAATAAATTCTTGGGCAATAGCAAGTTTGACCGGTTGCAAAAAGCCGAGTCCAATCAGGCTGATTGCCAGCATCGTGATTACGAAGAGCCAAAGAAAGCAGCCGCTGAGGCCACGCCGTTTGGAGGCAGGTGCTTGTTGTGCGGCTGGGGATCTACTAGGCTGACCGGCTGATGATTGCGCTGCCATACCTTCATTCCGTAACAATCAATCAAAAGCGTCTATTCGGTTCCCGGCAGTGGTTCGAGATCAACCAGATGGGCGCCAGCGGCAACGCTGGCACCCGCCTGATACGGCAACCGGCGCACAATGCCGGCATACGGTGCGACGACGGTGTGTTCCATCTTCATCGCTTCGAGCACCAGTAGCGGCTGGCCTTCGCGCACCTGCTCGCCGACGGCGACGTGCAGCCGCACGATCGTGCCCGGCATTGGCGCGTTGAAGCTGGCCGCATTCTGGTCACTGGTGCGAGTGACAGTATCGGCGGTGAGCGGCGCCGGTCGCGTGAGGTGATGACTCTCGCCGCGCCATGCAATGTGCCAACCTTGCTCGGCGCGGGCGAAAAAGAATTGCACCCGCTGCCCGTTGATCGTGAGGGCTAATTCGTGGTCGCCGTGGTGCGCTAAAGCGACCTGTGCGTTCCAATCTTGCCCGCTTACCTGCCAGCCATCTACGCGCGGCGTCACTCGTAACCGGTGCTCGCCGTGTGCGGTAAAGGTGAGCGGGATCGTATCGCCGCCAAGTCGCCAGACAGCGGCCAGCGGGTCGCGGGCCGGCGGTTCGGCGGTAACGGCGAGGATTGCTGCTGCAATCAACACCTCGCGTGGGGGCGGGCCGGGTGGCGGCACGATCCCTTCGTGTTCGACGAGAAAGCCAGTATGGGTCGCGCCATCGGCGAAAGCTGGATGCTCGGCAATCGCTTGCAACAGCGGCAAGTTGGTGGTGGGGCCGAGCACCGCCATCTCGCGCAGAGCGCGACGCAGGCGAGCCACCGCTTGCCGCCGGTCAGTCCCGGCCACAATGAGCTTAGCCAGTAGCGGATCGTAATGCACCGTTACCTCATCGCCGCTAGTCAAGCCAGCGTCAACCCGCACTCCCGGCCCCTGTGGCGGCACAAAGAGCGCTACTTTGCCAATTGCCGGCAAATAGGTACGCGGGTCTTCGGCGTATAACCGCACCTCGATCGCGTGTCCGCGCACGGCAACATCTTCTTGGCGGAAGGGGAGCGGCTCGCCGGCGGCAATCGCAATCTGCAAGTGAACCAGATCGTAGCCGCAGACCAGCTCGGTTACGGGATGCTCCACTTGCAGCCGAGTATTCATCTCAAGAAAGTAGAATTCACCATTAGGGGCGAGAATGAATTCAACCGTACCGGCATTGACGTAGCCGGCAGCACGGGCGACGGCGACGGCGGCATTGCCCATTGCAGCGCGCAGTGCCGGGGTGAGGGCTGGTGAAGGCGCTTCTTCAACCACCTTTTGATGGCGGCGCTGGATCGAACAATCGCGCTCGCCAAGATGCACCACGTTGCCGTAGCGATCGGCCAGCACCTGAATCTCGACGTGGCGCGGGCGCAGCACCAGCCGCTCGATAATTAGCCGGTCGTCGCCGAAGGCAGCGCGCGCTTCGCGGCGCGCGCCTTCGATCGCTGCCGGCACGTCGGCGACATCGCCGACCGAGCGCATGCCCTTGCCGCCGCCGCCAGCGCTAGCCTTGATCAGTAACGGCGGCCCGATCCGGCGCGCCTCAGCGATCAGGCGCTCATCGCTCTGATCTTCGCCATCGTAGCCGGGCACGACCGGCACCCCAGCAGCCTGCGCGAGCAAACGTGCTTCTGCTTTTCCGCCCATCGCCGCAATCGCTGTCGGCGGCGGGCCGATGAAGGTAATGCCGGCAGCGGCGCACTGTTCGGCGAGTTTCACACTCTCGCTAAGGAAGCCGTAGCCGGGATGAATCGCTTGCGCGTTCAGTTTTAACGCCGCCTCGACAATCGCCTCAGCGCGCAAATAGCTCTGGGCAGCGGGAGGCGGCCCGATCAGGGCAGCGGCATCGGCCATGCGCACGTGCAGCGCTTTAGCATCGGCTTCGGAATAGACAACCACCGGGCTAATGCCCAATTCGCGGCAAGCGCGGATGATCCGCACCGCAATTTCGCCGCGGTTAGCGATCAAGATGCGGTTGAACATGGGCGTAAGTTGGGCAAGACAGCTTCACCAAACGCTTTAATCCATTCCACCTGATTGCGACCGACATTATGCACATAGATCTCGTCAAAGCCGAGATCGATAAATTGTTGGAGGTGGGCGCGGTGCTGGTCGAGATCGGAAGAAATCAACACTCGCCCGCGAAAATCTTCGGGTCGCACTAGCTTAGCCATCGCAGCGAAATCTTCGGGAGAGCGAATATCTTGCTTGGGGAAGTTCATACCGCCGTTCGGCCATTGGTTCAGCGCATTCTGCAACGCCTCTTCATCAGTCGGCGCCCATGAGACATGCAGTTGCAACAGCTTCGGCATCTTATCAGGGTCTTTGCCAGCCTCGCGCGCGCCGGCGGCAAAATCGGCCAGAATCCGGCGCAGCTTGTCAGGCGCGGCCCCCGGCGTAATCAGGCCATCGCACGTCTTGCCGGCCCAGCGCAGTGTCTGCGGCCCAGTAGCAGCGATATAGATCGGCACCGGCTGCTCTGGCAATGTCCACAGCCGCACCTTATTCATCTGAAAATAGCGCCCGCGATAGCGAGTCTCTTTGCCGCTCAGCAGCTTCTGAATAATCTCGGTTGCCTCTTGGAGCATCTCAAACCGTACCAGCGGTTCAGGCCACACGCCGCCAACAACATTCTCGTTCAGCAATTCGCCACTGCCCAAGCCAAGCCAGAAGCGACCGGGAAACATCGCGCCAAGCGTAGCCGCCGCCTGCGCGATGACCGCCGGGTGAGTGCGGAATGAGGGACAAGTTACCCCCGGCCCAAAGCGGTGACTCGTCATTACGCCGAGCGCGCCCATCCAACTATAAACGAAGGCGTTATGGCCTTGGGCCGGCACCCACGGTTGGAAGTGGTCGGCGGCCATCACGCCGCGGAAGCCGTATTGCTCAGCGAGCCGGCAATGTTCGAGCAGTTCGTTGGGGTGAAACTGTTCTAGCGCTGCGGATAGGCCAATTGTTGCCACAATCGTTACCCTTATTGTTTCAGGTGAAGTCTAGCGCATAGTATACCACGAGGCGGCGTGCCGCCTTGTCACGGCGCTGGCATGGCGATCGTGACCAAGCGGTGAGTCAATTCGACGTTTCCTTCCACGATCACCCGATCTCCAATACACGATACTAATGTTAGTCGTTCATCGCCGGTAGGCAAAATGTATTGCACTTGGTCGGGAGTGACGCGCTCTTTGCGCGCCACCACATAGCGAAAGACGGTGCCGTCGGCGCTGTAGAGGAAGATCTCACTGCCAATTGCTAACCGTTCTACATCGGCAAAAGGCGCAGGAATATGCGGTGCTTTACGGAAGCGCAAGACGTGTCCCCACAACACGATGTTCTCGCCTTGACCCGGTTTGGCGCTGTAGAGGTACCAGCCAACGTCGTGATCGAGCACAATCGGCACATTGTGTTTGTCCAACCCAACCGGATACAGTTTACGATCGAGGTTAATGGCCGGAATGACCAACCGTGCCGGTGTGCGGTCGCCGGTAGGCAGCGGGGTAGGCGCAAGCGTTGCGGTTGGCATTGGGGTTGGGATAGGTTTGGCGGTAGGGGTGAATGTTGGCGCAACGGTAGCAGTTGCGGTTGGGAGCGCAGTTGAAGTGGCGGTTGGCGTTGCTGTTGGTACACTGGTGAGCGTGGCGGTTGCGGTAGGCGACGGTGCAGCGAGTGCCGCAGCATCGGTGGCGGCGGCGCTGCACGCCCCGAGCAAGCCGCCGGCCAGCAGGATCAGCAATAACATTCGTGTCACGGATCACCTCAGTCCAGTTCATCGTCCCTCTAGTAGCCTACCACAGGTCACTGTAGAGTGCGACAGTGCAACTGCCGCCGACAAACAGTGTGCGGGCGAGTGACCGTCTGTTATTACGCGGGAGCGGCGGCTGCCAGCCGCGCTGGGTACTGCTCGACCGCAGCAATCTCCGCTAGAGTAGAGGGGATGCCTAAGCGGATCCGTTCCGCGCGAGCAAGAGATTGCTGCGCCGGGTGAGGGCAGCGCCCTGCGCTGCCTCGCCCCGCGACTCGCAATGACCCAAGAATTATGGTGTACTATACCTCTGGCAGAGTCATTGCAACAGCTTCACATGACACCTATGCGTACATTAACCGTCCACCAGTTGGGTCGTATAGACTACACCGCCGCGTGGGAAGTGCAGCGCCAGTTGGCCCGCCAACGTTCGAGCGGCCAGATCGGCGATGCCCTGCTGTTGGTTGAGCATCCACCGACAATCACGCTGGGAAACAAAGCCCGTCTTGACCACGTGCTTGCTCCGCCGGAGGTGTTGGCAGCGCGAGGGGTGGCACTCGTGCAAAGCGATCGCGGTGGTGAAGTGACCTACCATGCGCCGGGGCAACTGGTCGCCTACCCGATTTTCAAGCTCTCACAGCACGGCAGCGATGTCAGACGCTACGTGCGCGGCTTGGAAGAGAGTGTCATTCAGGTGTTGGCTAGCTACGGCATCACCGGCGAGCGGGTTGCCGGTTTGACCGGCGTGTGGGTGCGTGGCGGCGCAGCCAAAATCTGCGCGATTGGCGTCAAGCTCAGCGCGAGCGGGGTTACGACACACGGGTTGGCGCTAAATGTCGATCCTGATCTGAGTGGTTTTGATCTGATCGTACCCTGCGGTATCACCGACCGCGGCGTTACCTCGTTGGCCGCCGAGCTTGGCGTGGCGCCGCCGCTGACCGAGGTAGCTGAGCGGTTGATTACCCAGATTGCCGAGGTGTTTGATTTGCAACCGGTGTCAGGGACGACGTAAGTTATTTCTATTTCTCACTGCTCAGGCTAAAGACCGACCATACCGCTCGCAATCAGGTAATTTGCGGTACAATACAAGCGCCAATCGAAATAATGATCATTGATCGTTCCTATGCGGCGATCACTGGAAGGCGAGAGCGCCAATGGCAGAACTGATTCCGTTGAGCGAGGTGGGAATAGCTAACACCGCACCTGCCGCTACCAATCGGCCCCGCCGGCCCGAATGGCTTAAGGCTCGCGCCCCCGGCGGCGCTAACTATCACGATGTGCTGCGCCTCATGCGCGAGAAAGGTCTCAATACCGTCTGTGAAGAGGCGCGTTGTCCGAATATCGGCGAGTGCTGGAGCCATCGCACGGCGACGTTCTTGCTGCTCGGCGATACCTGCACCCGCGGTTGCCGGTATTGCGCGATCGGCAAGGGTAAACCCAAGCCAATTGACGAGAATGAACCGGAACGGGTGGCCGAGTCGGTGGCTCACCTGAAGCTGAAGTTTGCCGTGCTGACTTCGGTCAACCGCGACGATGTGCCCGATGGCGGGGCGCATATCTTTGCCCGCACGATTGAGCTGATCCGGCAGAAGGTGCCCGATTGCCGGGTTGAGGTGCTGATTCCCGATTTCGACGGCAATTGGGATGCGCTAGCGATGGTGTTAGACGCCGAGCCGGACGTGCTGAACCATAATATCGAGACGGTGCCGCGGCTGTTTCGTCGTTTCCGCCCGCGAGCCAAATTTGAGCAGAGCATCGAACTCTTGGCGCGGGCCCGCGCTGCTCGTCCGCATTTGGTGACGAAGAGCGGGATGATGGTCGGCGCTGGCGAGACGAATCAAGAGGTGTTCGAGGTCATTGACCGGCTGCGCGAAGCCGATGTCAATGTGTTGACCATCGGCCAATACCTTGCCCCCGACGCCAGCTACTGGCCGGTGCATCGCTACGTCACCCCTGCTGAGTTTGCCGAGTTCCGCTCATATGCATTGGCTCGTGGCTTCCGCCACGTCGAGAGTGGCCCGCTCGTGCGCTCCAGCTACAATGCCCATCTGCACGTCGGCGCGGCCCAGCATTAGGCTTAAACGCGAAGGCGCAAAACAACGTGATGAGCGACGGTTGTTGGTAAGGACAGTAGAGACATAAGTATGTGCTGGTCATTACTGTGTGTTCATCATAAACTCTTTGCACCTTTGCGTCTTTGCGTTTATTATCCTACCCATCATTACTATGAGGCCATTCCAGCGGCGTAGACGGTGGCAGTGCCGCTGTCAGAAATGAAAGGGTTGTTCCGTGAGCGAGCAAGTGTATGATTTGATTGTGCTTGGGTCAGGGCCGGGTGGTTACGTGGCCGCTATCCGTGCTGCCCAACTGGGCATGAAGACAGCAGTTGTTGAGGTCAATGCGCTCGGCGGTGTGTGTCTCAATATCGGCTGCATCCCAACGAAAGCGTTGCTCCACAGCGCCGATCTGCTCGAAGAGGTGAAAGAGGCCAAGCGGTTTGGCATCTTGGCCGAGAATGTCGGTTTCGAGCTGGCCGGCGCGATGAAGCACAAAGATACCGTCGTCAAACAGAGCACTGACGGCGTCGCCTTTTTGATGAAGAAGAACAAGGTTGACGTGGTGGCGGGTTGGGGCCGGCTGATCGGGCGCGGCCAAGTGCATGTGCAGTTGAACGAAGGCGGCGAGCGGGTGCTGGCGGGCAAGCAGATCATCGTCGCCACCGGTGGTCGTCCGCGTCCTTTCCCCGGTGTACCGTTCGATGGCGAGCGGGTGCTCTCTTCGACCGATATGCTCAACTTGAAGGCGGTGCCGAGTAGCTTATTAGCGATTGGCGCCGGTGCGATCGGGGTTGAGTTCGCCTCGATGTTCCGCTCGTTCGGCAGCGAAGTGACGGTAGTCGAAGCATTGCCGCGGATTGTGCCCAACGAAGACGAAGAGGTCAGCGCCGAGTTGACCAAAGCCTTTCAGCGCCGTGGGATCAAGACACTGGCTGGCGCCAAGGTCGAGAGCATTGATGTGGGCAGTGAGCAGGTGGTCGTGACAGTGATGGATAGCGCCGGCAAACCGCAGCAGATCGCGGTCGAGAAGCTGCTTGTCTCGATCGGTATCGCCCCTAACACCGAGAACATTGGCTTGGAAGAGGTTGGGGTGAAGGTTAACAACCGTGGCTTTATCGAGACCGACGGCTTCCTCCGCACCAGTGCCGAGGGCATCTACGCGATTGGCGACTGCACTACCAACACGCCGTGGCTGGCCCACAAGGCTAGTGCCGAAGGCATTCTGGCCGTTGAGCATATGGCTGGTCATCACGTCACTCCAATCGATTATGGCAAGATTGCAGCCTGCACCTACTGCAATCCCGAAATCGCCAGCGTCGGCCTGACCGAAGCCAAAGCTCGCGAGCGCGGCTATCAGGTCAAGGTCGGCAAGTTCCCCTTCTCTGCCAATGGCAAGGCCCGCGTGCTTGGCCAGACTCGTTTTGGCTTTGTGAAACTAGTCGCCGAAGCCCAGTACGGCGAAATCTTGGGTGTTCACATGATCGGCCCGCGCGTCACCGAAATGATCGCCGAAGGCGGCATTGCTCTCAGCCACGAGGCCACCGGCGAGAGCATGATGCAAACCATCCATGCCCACCCGACGCTCTACGAAGCGATCGGTGAAGCGGCCCATGCCTTGGTGCATGGCGCGCCGATCCATTTGTAGCATGTCGTTGACCACGGCGAGCGCCGAAGATGCGGTGTCAAGCTGTATCATCGGCGCTCGTTTCAGTTTATGATATGCTTTACTTTCCCTGTCATTGCGAGGGAGCGGCGGTATCCAGCACGGCTGGATGCCGCCCGACCGCAGCAATCTCCTGCTTCAGCGCGATGCATGGCTGAGCGGGGGCAATCCGTGCGTGAGGGAGATAGTGTTGCCGCTGATCGTCAATAGATCTTAAGCATGCGTTAAACCCTCTCGCCTCAATCGCCCGCTCGCCCTCACATCGCATTGCGGTATCATAGCCAGTGGCAGTCTCGCTGTCACTGGTTTCGTTCTCTTGCTCAAAACTAAACTAGAATGACGTTGTATGCGCCAACGAATATTCTTGCTAACGCTTGTCTTGATCCTCGCTGGCTGTGGTCGGTCATTCATTCCCGAACCGGTGCTTGCCCCACCTGATGCGCCGGTACATGTTCAGTACCTCTTGCCACCTACCTTCGCCGATGACTACGAAGTGTTGCCAGACCCAACCCCGTTTGCCGACGAACGAGGCTTTCTGGTTGCGCTACGCCCTCGGGGTGGTACAGCCACGATCACGATCGGCGGTGGTACCCCGGCCCGCGCCGTGTGGGAACAACATCAGCCGGTTGAGGGGAGTGATCGAGTAAAACCGTATCTCCTCCGTGGTGCTCGGGGGGTGAAGGTAGTCGATCCCGGTCTGATCACGATGGCATGGGTGGCTGATGGAGTGCCATACTACGTTTCAGTCACGACGGTCGATGACAAGACGGTAGAGATTTTTACGAATGCGTTGGCTGTTTACGATCTCAATGCATGGCAGAGCCGCGTGGCAAAGGGACGCAGCAGCGCTGCGCCCCGCACCCCGTGAACGGTATAGGTTCGGCGTGTGTTACCGTCTATTCCGTCGTATGCGGGGCATAGTACCTTGCACCTCGTGCCCTCTCCCCCTAGGGATGATGGCGAACATCGACCAGTAAATGCATCAGTGCTTCCCTCTCTCCACTAGGGAGCGGGGAAAGGGAATGATGGTCAGCAGTCATTATCCAAAGGCGACGTATAGGCAATGCCGGTCACCAATGGAGGGGTGCAGCACTGCTGCGCCCCACACCCGGGATAAGGGCGGAGGGTATGCCACCCATCCATCGTGTGCGGGGCACGGGGTGAGGTACCCAGCAGTCATTACGCGGAGGCGATGAGGGGGTTCAGATCACAAGCCGTTACCGAAGGCATACTCTCGCTATCATCTTACTTTCCTATAACCTATTCACCACCGTTTGCATCAGCTCCCACAGCGCAGCCACATCAGCATGCTCGGTTGGTTCAGCGCCGATGCTAATCCGCGCCATCCAACGGCCATCGAGGATGGCCGGCGTCAAGTAAGCTGCGCCACTAGCATTGATTGCGCCAATCCAACCCAAGGTATGGCGGTCAAGCACTTCACCGGCAAGACCCGGCGGCTCATGACGCACACAGACAGTCTGCAACGGCACCGGCGCCAGTCGCCGCCACTGCGGCGTTGCATCAATCTGCGCAGCCAGCCAGCGGGCGTTGGCAAGATCACGGCGCAAGCGGGCACGCAAGCCCTCGGCCCCTTCGCAGCGCAACAGGAAGTAGAGCTTGAGCGCGCGGAAGCGCCGGCCCAGCGGGATGCCCCAGTCACGGTAGTTGGTAACAGCGCCGTCGGCGCTTGTCTGCAAATAGCTAGGGTTGGTTGACATCACTCGAATCAGATGCTGCGGATCGCGCACGTAATAGAGAGAGCAGTCGAACGCCGCTCCTAGCCATTTATGCGGATTCAGCACCAGACTATCGGCCTGCTCGATCCCTTGCCAAAGGTGGCGACATTCGGGCAAGATCATCGCCGAGCCGGCCATTGCTGCATCAACGTGCAGCCAAACCCCTTCGCGTTGGCAAATTGCGCCGATCGGTTCAAGTGGATCGCAGGCAGTAGTCGCCGTTGCGCCGGTGCTAGCGACGACGGCGCACGGCGTTCGTCCAGCAGCCCGATCAGCAGCAATAGCGTCCTCAAGGGCATCAACACGCATCGCGAAGCTTTCGTCAACCGGGATGAAGCGCAGATTATCGCGGCCAAAGCCGGCCAGCAACGCCGCCTTCTCAACCGAACTGTGACTCTGAGTTGAGGTATAGACGACCAGTGGCTGCGGTAGCGCCTGCAACCCGCCACGCGCTTGGCTATGGTCGCTGGCCCGCTCGCGGGCGCAGAGCAGTGCCACCAAGGTACTGGTGCTGGCCGTATCCTGAATCACTCCGCGCCATGCCTCGCTCAACCCCAACAACTGCCGCATCCAATCGGTCGTCAGCTCTTCTAGCTCGGTGAGGGGCGGGCTTGCCTGCCAATTCAACCCCAACTGGCCCAAACCGCCGCTCAGCATATCACCCAACAGCGAAGCGAGACTGGCGTTGGCCGGGAAGTAGCCGAAAAAGCGCGGGTGTTGCCAATTCGATAGGCGCGGCATGATGAGCTGCTCGACATCGGCCAAAATTACTTCTGGCGGTTCGGCTTGTTCGGGCGGGGCAGCCGGCAACTGGTTGCGCAATTCGCCGGGATGGGCCTGCGACCAGACTGGGCGTCTAGCGATGGTGGCGCGGTAATCGGCGATCAGATCAATGATTTGGTAGCCAAGGCGACGAAATTCATCGGGGTGCATGGCATATTCCTGTCCATCACAACGCGATCAATCGTGTGCAGCCGCACGGCGGTGCGGCTCCATAACCGGTGCCTCACAGTGCGATCCATTCTATAACAGCCGCGCGACGGTGCGGCTTCATGATGGCGCAACCGGCGATCTGTCACATTGACCGATATGATACCAAAAACAAACAAAGCCGCGCGTTGCGTGACCTTTCGATGTACCTGCCATCTGCGCCATTCGCTGGATCGAGCCGCTTGTAGCTCAGCGCAGGTGGTCTGGTCAGATTTCTTACTGAGCGGATACCCGCCAGCCGTGGTAGCAAAGCGACTGTGGTTGCTGGTTCATTAGTAGCAGAAAGGGGACAATAAAGCTCATTTCAGCCAGTGAAGTCTCTCAGCTTTTTTTTTGCAATGATATGGAGTGCTCATATAAATCTATAAACGTATGTGGTCTCCTCCCACCAACTCTTATCATACGGGATGTGTATCTACGAGGGGGTAGCGATCTTGGGCCCCGGCTCGATCAGCCTCGTAATGCACATCTGATCCGACCAAGCGGGTGGATGCGCTAGGAACAGCGGCGATCGCAACGTGATGGCTCAGCCTGCCTGCGGTGGCGCTGCCCGGCGTGGGTGCCCTCGTACAAAATGCAAACACCCGGCAAATATCGCCGGGTGTTTCTGATGGAACATTTTGTGGCTCCCCAACCTGGATTCGAACCAGGAACCCGCTGATTAACAGTCAGCTGCTCTACCATTGAGCTATTGGGGATTGATTTCGGTTGAGAGTATAGCACAGGTCGGTAAAACGTGCAAGTGGCTGGAGCAAGGATCCCTGTATGGTGTTTTATGGCTTCCTGATGCGACGAACATCAATGAGGTCGAGTGTTAGAAGAATGTTGGGATTCTGAGATGTTGGTAACACACTGGCGATTTTGCTGCACAGTGGTGGCGTTTCTTTGCCGGTGTGCTCGCTCTAGCATCCGTGATCAAAAAACATAACGCAGCCATAACGATCTACGGCTGCGCTTGTGTGTGGTAATATGCCGGCAGTTGATTACTCGGCGCCCTCGCTATGGCCGTTGCGCTCAGCTTCATAGCGCTCGGCCAGTTCGCGCAGGGCGGTAAACAGTTCAACATCGAGCAAGACCCCAGCCGGATAGCCCTTCTGGGTGACAATAATCGGCTGGTGGGTGGCCTGTGAGCGCTTGATCAGCGCGGCGAGCGATGATGCTGCCTTCGAGATTGGCACTACGCCTTGGCGAAGGTCAACATTGAGTAGGTTTTTGGTGATGTCGGACATTGGTCGCTCCATTCTACAAGTAGAAACTTGCTTTTTGCCTTTGATTCTCTCTTTGTGACCGGTCATGAGAGCCAATGCCGAGCAAAGTAGATGATGCATCTACCTTGTAGCTGCACACGCGGCAGACGAAACCGGTACAAATAAGGAATCAGACTCAGTATGCTTCTGCGACAGTATAGCGCATCGTATACTAAATTTCAACTCTAGATTATTGTTAGGAATATGTCTATATCGCTGACCCTCAATCATGGCCAATTAGCCTTGCCGGTTTTTTTGCCTGATGCTACGTTTGGCACGGTGCGCGCCGTTGATAGCCGTGATTTGGTTGAGGCCGGCATCACGGCGTTGGTGATGAATGTGTTCCACCTGATGCAACGACCCGGTAGTTCGACGATCGCTGCGCTCGGCGGGTTGCACCGGATGGCGGCGTGGGATGGGCCAATTGTGACTGATAGCGGCGGTTTTCAGGCCTATTCGCTGATCCGGAATAATCCAAAGCAAGGCCGGATTTCGGATCAGGGTTTAGTTTTTCAACCGGAAGGCGCTGAGCGACGCTTTCAACTGACCCCTGAAAAGAGCATTCAACTGCAACTGAGCTATGGCGCTGATATTGTGATCTGCCTCGATGATTGCACGCATGTTGATGATTCGCCTGCCGAGCAGCGCCGTTCGGTCGAGCGGACGATCCGCTGGGCGCGGCGGTGCCGCGCGGAGTTTGACCGGCAAGTTGCCCAGCAAAAGCGCAGCGGGCCGCCGCCGTTGCTGTTTGCGGTGGTGCAGGGCGGCGGCGATTTGGCGTTGCGGGCTGAATGCGCAGCGGCGTTGCTTGAGATTGGGTTTGATGGCTTCGGCTTCGGCGGCTGGCCGCTCGATGCCCAAGGTCAGTTGCTGAGCGAGACGCTCGCCTTTACCCGCGCGCAGATTCCGGCCCAGTTTCCCATGCATGCGCTCGGCGTCGGCCATCCGGCCAGTGTGGTGGCCTGCGCGCGGATGGGCTACGATATCTTTGATAGCGCGCTGCCGACCCGCGATGCCCGGCAGGGTCGCTTGCTGGCCTTTACTGCTGACCCGCAGCGGCCCGGCTTTCGCTTGACCGGCGAGTGGTTTAGCTATGTCTACCTTGCCGATCGTAAGCATATCAAGGCTGATACGCCGATTTCGCCGGGGTGCGCGTGTTTTACCTGCCGTCGCTATAGCCTTGGCTATCTGCACCACCTGCACAAGCTGGGTGAGACGCTGGCGTTGCGATTGGCGACGATCCATAACTTGCATTTTATGGCGCAGGTGATGGAATTGATTCGGCGGGAACGGAGCGCAGCGCAACCGGGTGAGGTGTGATGAACTCGACAGCAAGCCACAAGCGTGGCTAAGGCATGGTACGAAGTGCCGCAAGCGAAGCAAGCACACCCTACTCCTTCCTCTGCGCTAACGGATGAACCATCGAAACACAGAGGCCCAGAGGTGTCAGAAAGAGCGAGCATACCCTCCTCCCTCTGTGCCCTCTGTGGTAAACTCCATGACGCGCTGATAGGGGCGAGCAAACGTTCGCGTTCTCTGCGGTACAGACACGTATGGCACATTTTGACGATCAATTGATTGAACTGATCGCCGCTGTGCAGGCGAGCGCGCACTACCGTACCATTGATCCGCAGGTGATCGAACGGGTGGGCTGGTCGGCGTTGCAGCGTTATCCATCGCTGAAAGCGGCGATCAAAGCGACCAAGACCGAATTACACCAGATGATCGGCGCCTATGCCGATCGCGCGCCGCAGTATGCTCAGTGGCTCGCTGAATTGCAATCAGCGCCAAGCGAGGCAACCCGCCAAGCGGTGTGTCGGCGCTTGCTGTCCAAGCACGCCTCGACCCGCGAGCGCTTGCCGGCGCTAGCCCAGCTCTACCCGGCGTGTTTTGGCGGCCAACCGCCGCAGCGCGTGCTCGACCTTGGCTGCGGGCTTAATCCGCTCGCCATCCCGTGGATGGCCTTGTCCCCAACCACGTGGTACGCTGCTTACGATATTGACACCGCCCTCTGCGCGTTTTTGCACGCAGCCCTGCCGCTGCTCGGCGTGCAGGGAGCAGCCGGCATCTGCGATTTAATCGCGGGGCCGCCGCCAGTAGCGGCTGATGTCGCGTTCGTCTTGAAAACGATCCCGCTGCTCGAACAGCAACGGCGCGGCGCCGGCGCCGATCTTCTGCGCGCTATCCAAGCTCCCCGGCTCGTCGTTTCGTTCCCCACCCGCAGCTTGGGCGGGCGCAATGTGGGCATGGCGACGACCTACCGCGGCTACATGGACACCCTAGCCGCCGCCGAAGGGTGGTCGCCGCGCGTGATCGAATTGCCCAACGAACTCGTGTTTGTGATCGAACGTCACACCCCCTCGCGTTCGCGGATGTAGGCCAACAAATTGCGGCACGCCGTCTCGATCAACTGGTACACTTCCTCGAAGCGACCGTTGTAGTAGGGATCGGGCACCTCAGTGACCCCTAATTCCGGCGCAAAACTCAACAACAGTTTAGCCCGTTCGCGCGCTTTGGGGTGGAAACGGCCTATATCAGCCAGATTCTCGCGATCCATCACCAAAATGTAGTCAAACTGATCAATATCAGCCGAGCGCACCTGCCGTGCCCGCATCCCGGCGGTCGAAATGTTATGGCGGGCCAGCACCCGCTGCGTCCCCGGATGCGGTGGCTCGCCGACGTGCCAACCGCCGGTGCCGGCTGAATCGATCTCAAACTGATCGCTGAGACCGGCTTGCTCGACCAAATGGCGGAAGATGGCTTCGGCCATTGGCGAGCGGCAGATATTGCCCATACAGACGAACAGGACGCGGATTTTTTGTTGCATAGCTTCCTCGTGTTAGATGTTAGCCAACGCGGCCAAGATCGCATCGGCCACTTCATCAATCCGGCGCACATGGCGGAAATAGCCGGCGTGCGGCCCGATCACCAACAGCGGCGTAGGCGCGGTGGTGTGGGTAGTGGTGGCCGCCTGTTCGATATTGCCATGATCCGACGCAATCAGCAAGCTGTCGGTTAGCCGGCGCGCGCGCAGCCAACCGGCCAGCAAACCATCAATACGGGTGAGCGCGGTAACAGCGCCGTCAGGGTCAAGCCGGCCATGGCCGGCGAGATCGGGCAAAAAGCTCTCGAAAAAGACCAGATCGTAGTCGCTCGCCAAACGCGCCAGCCGCTCACCGGCCTCTTGCGGGCTAACCGGCGCGATTGTCGCTGCCTCCGGATCGCGCGCTGCCAATCCCTCGCCGGTAATATCCCAACTCAACGCGCGCCCGGCCCGCAAATCGTCAAGGTTGCGCAGATAGAGACCGGCACCCTCGGCAGCGATCACACTCGCCGAACGGCGCAGCCGGCGGGCGGCTAGCGCCTGCCAGTAGCCAGCGGTGAAGACATTGGCAAACGCTACTCGCTTCCCCGCCGCTTGCGCGCGCCGGAAGAGCGAGCGTTCGGCCAATAGTGGGCGCAGCGCCACCGGCGGAAAATGCGGTTGGTGTCTCCCGTGCAGCGCCGGTGCGTTGACGCCAGCCAGCAAGGCGACGTGGTTAGTGCCGCTTTGCGGCAGACCTTCCACCCCTAGGCAAGCATCGAGCGGCGCAAGCAGCACTCCATCGCGATCGCCGATCTGCTCAACCGTCAATGGCCCGCCAAGCAACCCTTGCAGCGTCGGCATCGGCACATTCGCCAGCGGATTGGTTGGTGAAGATGGAGCTAATCCTACCCCATCCAGAAACACAAAGATGAATGCCATGCCAGAATCGTTCATTAAAATAAGGCAAACACCCTTTGCCCGGCTTGTGAAAATGTTGACAGGTTCACCATCATCGCCTATAATTGCCGCCATTGTAAAACAAGTCTCGACTTCCGCGACGGTCAACTCCACCGACTGGAACGGTACGACGGCCTTGGAGCACTTGCCAGCCTGCGGAGCCGGCGGCTCGCGCCAGCGTAGCGATCTGCACACAAAGCATTTTGCGCGACCTGACGTGTACCACCGCACGACCCGGATCGCGCTCTTTTTGCGCCGCCGCGGCAGTTGAGACAAACTAAATCTCTTTGAGGAGGCTTTGTAGCATGTCTGTCCAGCCCGACCCTGTGACCCGGCAGAACGAGGAAGATCTGGATTGGACCCAGTTGCTCGATGAGTATGATTATGCCCGTCCTCAGCGCGGTGAGCTGCGCGAAGGCTTGATCATGCACATCGAAGAGAGTGGTGTTCTGGTCTCGATTGGCACCAAGCGTGAAGGCGTGATTCCGGCTCAAGATTTGCGCCAGATGGGTGATGATTTCATCAACTCGCTGAAAGTTGGCGATACGGTTCAAGTGTATGTACAAGAGCCGGAAAACCGCGACGGTGACTTGATTCTCTCGCTTACGATGGTGCAGGTGGCGAAGGACTGGGAAGTAGCCGAGCAGCTCTTCCACGATGGTGGCATTACCCGCTGCAAGGTGATCGGTTTCAACAAGGGCGGTTTGTTGGTGCAGTTCAACCGCATTCGCGGCTTTGTGCCGGCGTCGCAGGTGGCGCAACTGCACGGGCGTACCGCTGCTGATGAGCGGCAGCAAGCGCTGCAAAAGATGGTCAATCAGGAGATTCCGCTCAAGGTGATCGAGGTTGATCGCGAGCGCAACCGGTTGGTGCTCTCTGAGCGGGCGGCAACCCAAGAGTGGCGCAAGGCGCAGAAGCATCGTTTGCTCACCGAGTTGCAGCCGGGTGATGTGCTGGTGGGGCGGGTCAACCAGCTTACCAATTTCGGCGCCTTTATCGATCTGGGCGGCGCCGATGGCTTGGCCCACATCTCCGAGTTGAGCTGGCAGCGGGTCAATCATCCGCGTGAGGTGCTCCAACCCGGCCAAGAGGTCAAGGTGGTTGTGGTCGAGATTGACCGCGAGCGCGAGCGCATCGGTCTGTCGATCCGCCAGTTGCAGAACAACCCGTGGGAAACAATTGACCAGCGTTATACGCTCGGCCAACTGGTGACCGGCCCGGTGACGAATGTGACGCCGTTTGGTGCTTTCGTGCAGGTAGAGGAGGCGGTTGAGGGCCTGATCCACGCCAGCGAGCTTGACGCCGATCCGCAGACGCAGCCGCGTGATGTGTTGCAACCCGGCCAGATAGTCACCGCGCGCGTAATTAGCCTCGATCGCCAGCGCCAGCGGATGGGGCTGTCGCTGCGCCGGATCAACGACAATGAGGTGGCTCCTGCTCCGGCTGAGACCGAGAGTGATCAGCCGGCGCAGGCATAGGTGTGGCACACGGATCGCGATTTGATAATCTTACATGGTAAAGCCGTTGCATTGCAACGGCTCCTAAAACCGGCATGGATTCCCATCCGTGCCGGTTTTGTCGTATGATAAGAGGCGGTTACGGTTCGCACGACCAACGAGGAGGTGGGCATGCGATTTCTCTCGGCGACTGATGTCGCACAGGCCGTGCCGATGACAGCAGCGATTGATGCGGTGGAGCAGGCTTTTGGCATGCTCGCGCGCGGCGAAGCTGACATTCCGCTACGTACCGCAATTGCAACCCCCGCGTATGCCGCGACAACCTTCTTTATGCCCGGGCGGCTGGGCGGCGATTCACCAGCGCTCGGCCTCAAGACCGTCTCGGTCTTTCCACAGAATATCTATCGTGCCGAACCAACGATCTACGCGCTCGTGACGCTCTTCGATCCGGCGAGCGGGCGACCGCTGGCGGTGCTCGATGGCACGTACCTGACCGCGTTGCGCACCGGCGCGGCGTCAGGGGTGGCGACCCGCTGGCTGGCCCGCCCCGATGCGCGCACGCTGGTGGTGTTCGGCGCCGGCGCACAGGCATTGCCGCAAGCGCAAGCCGTGCTGGCTGTGCGGCCCGCAATCAATAATGTCTGGATTGTCAATCGAACCCGTGATCGGGCAACCCTTCTTGCTGCGCGTCTGCGCGGCGAGGGTTTTCGCGGTGATATTCGGATTGCGACCGATCCAACGATGCCGCTTGCAGAAGCTGATGTGATCTGTACCGCTACGAGTAGCGCCACGCCGCTCTTCACCGCCAATCTCGTGCGGCCCGGTACCCATATCAACGCTATCGGCGCGTATCGCCCGGATATGGCCGAGATCCCGCCGGCGCTGGTTGCGCGCAGCCGACTCTTCGTCGATCAGCGCCACGCGGCATGGGCCGAAGCCGGTGATCTGATCCAAGCGCGTGCCGCCGGCCTCATTGATGAACAGCATTGTATCGGTGAGGTGGGCGAATTAGTGAACGGGATGGTTGCCGGACGCACCGCCGCCGATGAGATAACGCTTTTCAAGTCGGTGGGGAATGCAGTGCAGGATCTCGCGGTGGCGGCGTTAGCGTTGCAACGCGCTCATGAATTAGGGTTAGGGACTGAGGTCGCCCTCTGAGCTTTTGTTATCAATGGGTGCAGCATTATTCATCGAAATGTCATGTCTGTTGCGTACAACAATAAGTAAAATGCCGTGGATCGGGTCGCTATCCACGCTGACGTAAGGAGACACGATCGTGAAGAACATTTGTGTGGTAGGTACCGGGTATGTAGGTCTAACGACCGGCGTCTGTTTCGCCGATCTTGGCCACTCGGTTACGTGCATCGAGATTGATCTGCACAAGCTCGAACTGCTGCGCAGCGGCAAATCGCCGATCTTCGAGCCCGGTCTCGAAGAGTTGCAAGAGCGGAATATGCGCGCGGGGCGGTTGCGCTTTACTGATGATTATGCGGTCGGCATTCCTGACGCAGAGTTCATTTTCATTACGGTAGGGACGCCGATGGGTGAAGACGGGTCGGCTGATCTGACCTATGTCAAAGCGGCGGCGCGCAGTATCGGCAAGCATTTACGCTCAGGTTCGATTATCATTGACAAGAGTACTGTACCGGTAGGCACCGGTGATATGGTTGAAAACATCATCGCCGAGCACGCTGGCCCTGATGTCAAATTCGATGTTGTTTCAAACCCTGAATTTTTGCGTGAAGGCAGCGCGCTGAGCGACTTCTTCAAACCCGACCGGATCGTGCTGGGGGCAAAGAATCGCGAAGCGGCGCAGCGGGTGGCGGCGTTGCACGAAACCCTCGGCGCGCCGATTATTATCACCGATCTGCGCACGGCGGAGATGATTAAGTACGCCTCGAATGCGTTCCTCGCTACCCGTATCTCGTTTATCAACGAGATTGCCCAGATCTGCGAGCGGTTGGGCGCTGATGTGCGTGAAGTGGCCCGTGGTATGGGCGCCGACAAGCGGATTGGCCCCCACTTCCTCGAAGCCGGCATTGGTTATGGCGGCTCCTGCTTCCCCAAAGATGTGCTGGCACTTTACCACATGGCTGCCTCGTCCGGCTGCCACCCGCAACTGTTGCAGGCAGTGATGGATATCAATAGCGATGCGCGAAAGCGGTTTGTCAAGAAGGTCGAGACGGTGCTAGGCGATCTGACTGGCCGTCTGATCGGTGTGTTGGGGTTGTCGTTTAAGCCCAATACCGACGACATGCGCGAAGCGCCGAGCGTTGATATTATCAATGCGTTGCTCAAGAGAGGGGCGCGGGTGAAGGCTTACGACCCGGTCGCGATGCCGCGGGCCGAAGAGTTGTTGCCGACCGTGACCTTTACTGCGACCGCCTACGATGTAGCTAAGGACGCCGATGCTCTGTTGCTCGTCACTGAGTGGAATGAGTTTAAGCAGTTGGATTGGCAGCGGATCAAGCGCTATATGCGCCAGCCGGTGGTGATCGACGGGCGCAATCTCTACGATCCGCGCGAGATGCGCAGTCTTGGCTTTACCTACTGGGGTGTCGGGCGCGGCGAGGCGCCAGTGGCGTTGTGGGAAGAAGCAACGAAGATTAGTGATTAATTGGGGGCAAGATCCCGCCGGATGTTATCATCGCGCAGAGCTGCACGTCAGTGCAGCTCTGTCCATGTTTGACCAAACATTCCTCCATTGCGTCGCCAAATCCAAATCGCGTTACAATACGCTATGTATCCGGTTCAGACGCATTGAGGAGGCTCGCGATGAGCGATAACCGCCGTAGTCGCATGATCACCGAAGGCCCGCAGCGTTCGCCCAATCGGGCAATGCTGCGCGCGGTCGGGTTTGGCGACAAGGATTTTACCAAGCCGATTGTGGGAGTGGCGAATGGCCATAGCACACTGACCCCGTGTAACTCAGGGTTAGGTGCGCTTGCTGCTCGCGCGGAAGAGGCTATTCGCGCCGCCGGTGGTATGCCGCAGATATTCGGCACGATTACCGTCAGCGATGGTATCTCAATGGGTACCGAAGGCATGAAGTATTCGCTGGTCAGCCGCGAGGTGATTGCCGATTCGATTGAAACGGTGGTCAATGCTCAACGCATGGACGGCATTCTCGCGGTGGGTGGCTGCGACAAGAATATGCCCGGTGCCTTGATTGCTATGGCTCGGCTCGATATTCCGGCTATCTTTGTCTATGGCGGCACCATTAAACCCGGCCATTACAAAGGCCGCGATCTAACCATTGTCAGCGCATTTGAGGCGGTCGGTGAATACAGCGCCGGCCGGATCGACGAGCACGAACTGCTTGAGATCGAGCGCCACGCTTGCCCCGGCGCCGGTTCGTGTGGCGGGATGTACACCGCCAACACAATGTCGTCGGCGATTGAAGCGTTGGGCCTGAGCTTGCCCGGCTCTTCGACGATGGCCGCCGAAGACGAAGAGAAGGCGATGAGTGCAGCGCGCTCAGGCGAGGTGCTGGTTGAAGCGATCCGGGCCAATCGCACTGCCCGCCAAATGCTCACCCGCAAATCGTTTGAGAATGCGATTGCGGTGGTGATGGCGCTTGGTGGTTCAACTAATGCCGTTTTGCATCTGCTGGCGATTGCCCATGCCGCTGAGGTGCCGTTGACCATTGACGATTTCGAGACCATTCGCCAGCGCGTGCCGGTGCTCTGCGATCTGAAACCGTCGGGCCGCTATGTGGCGACCGATCTACACCGGGTAGGCGGGGTACCGCAGGTGATGAAGATGTTGCTCAACGCTGGCCTCATCCATGGTGATTGTATGACTGTTACCGGCCAGACGATCGCCGAAGTGCTGGCCGATGTGCCCGACGAGCCGCCGGCTGATCAGGATGTGATCCGCCCCTTCTCGCAACCGATCTACGAGCAGGGCCATCTCGCCATTTTGCGCGGCAATCTGGCCGAAGAGGGTTGTGTCGCCAAGATTACCGGCATCAAGCAGCGCCGTATCACTGGCCCGGCTCGCGTCTTTGACGCCGAAGAGGAGTGTCTTGAGGCGATCTTGAGCGGGAAGATCAAAGCCGGCGATGTGGTCGTTATCCGCTATGAAGGGCCGAAGGGTGGCCCCGGCATGCGCGAAATGCTGGCGCCAACCTCAGCGATTATCGGCGCTGGGTTGGGTGATAGCGTCGGTCTGATTACCGACGGGCGCTTCTCTGGCGGCACCTACGGCTTGGTCGTCGGTCATGTCGCGCCGGAAGCGGCGGTGGGCGGCACGATCGCGTTGGTTGAAGAGGGTGATAGCATTACTATCGATGCTGATGCGCGCCTCTTGCAGCTCAACGTTTCCGACGAAGAGCTAGCCCGACGGCGCGCAGCATGGCAACCGCGTCCGCCGCGCTATACTCGTGGCGTGCTGGCCAAATATGCTAAACTGGTTTCCTCGGCTAGCCTTGGCGCGGTGACCGACCGGTTTACCGAGTAGAACAACCACAGGAGGAGCCAACCAACCGGGCGGCTCCTACCCATCACTCGTTGCATACCCGCCCCACCCAATCACCCCATTGGGCGCATAGCTTAACAAGGCGTGCAACGCCGGATCGGTGAGGTTGATTAAGGTGGGGGCAGTGCTGCACAGCATCGGCAATCCCAATGCCTTCAGCCATTCGTCGTCATCGAAAGCGGCGGGCGGGCGCGGGCCGGTGCGGTCGGTGATCACCGCGAGATCGCAGCGATCGAAGGGCAACCCTTCGCGCAACAGGCTATCAGTGGCAAACCCAATCACCAACGCTGCGCAAGTAGAATCGGCCAGCGCTGCGAGAACTGCAGCGCGATCAGCTTGGTCGATTGCACGGGCTTGGTAACGGGCGGCTTGCTCGGCGACGGCATAGCTGCGGTAGCATTCGCCGGTGACAGCGATAATCGGGATGCGTCCCAGTTGCGACCACGGCGGTTGCAGGTCGGGTGCGGCCCGCAGATCGGCCACCGTCACTGTCCAGCTCCGTTCGCCATACCCCAGCAGCAAGCGCCCGCCGGGCAATACCGTGGCCGGAAGATCGTGCCGGCGAGCATTGGCGATCAGTTGTAGCGCGGCGACCGGTAATGCCTGCGCTTGGCGGCGGTCGTGCAACGCCAGCAGCGGCTCGTCGGGATCCCACGTCTCGTCGCCGGTGATTTCGGCGTTCATGCCATCGATCACGTACTGGCATAATTCGGCGCCGAACTCCGGTTCGTTGGTGGTGAAGAAGGCGCTTAGCAGCACATCGTCTGATCGTGGTTGCGCGCTGACGTGCAGATGGGCAATGACCAGCCCGATCGCCAGCGCACCGCCTTTGATAGCGCTGCGGAGCCGTTCACTGTGGTCGGCGCTAGCAACGGCCCGCAAGACCACGCCGGGTTGCGGGCGGTAGATGTTGGGGCCGTGTAGTGCGGCGAGTTGTACGATGGTGATTGGTTGCTGCATACGGGTGTGTATTCCGCCAAAGTGCTACGCCGCCGAGCGATGGCAGGTTGCAATGCGGTTATGTTTGATCAACTATCCAATCCCTTTGCGCATCAGCGTTTTATCACTGTGCGCCTTTGCCCCCTTCACGCCTTATGATACCACTGTTGCACGAACCCTATTTGCCGCGCATTCGCCACGCCCTGCTCGCCGCCACGCCCGCCGGCGCGCGCATCGCGCTTGATGTTGGCTGTGGCGACGGCGCCAAAACTCAGTGGCTGCGTGAGCAATGTGCCGCTGATGCACTGCTGATTGGTATCGACCGCGATGTAACTGCGTTGCGGTCAGCATCGGCCTTGGCTGCCATTGCCGGCGCTGCCGAGGCGTTGCCGTTGCGCGATGGCTGCGTCGATCTAATCTGGTGTGTGGCTGCGCTGCAACTCTTTGCCGATCGGCAACAAGCCTTGCGCGAGTTGTGGCGGGTATTGCGGCCCGGCGGGATGCTGCTGATCGCGACGGCGGGCGAGTATTGGGTGCGCATGCGCTGCCATCCGCCAGCGTTACTGGCCGCCCTGCCGTCGGTGTTGCCGCTCGCTCCCGCTGATGGCTTGGCCGATACGTGGACGCTCTTGCTGGCTGGCGCAGGTTTTGCCACGCCGCAAGTGCAGGCCTATCTGCTCGACGGCGCTGAACCGGCGCAGGCGGCGTTGATTGATAGCGCCGATTTAGCAACGTATGCCGGTCTGCCATTAACAGCCAGCTCTATCACCGAACCCGACCCTCGCCTAGTGTTGTTTGTGGTCAGCGGGCGAAAGTGAGATGGCTCGGCACGCCGCTGCTACCTGATTTCATACAACCCGCGCAAGACCTCGGCCACGCTCCACGCTTGGGCGAAGCAGCCGCGCGGCTGGTGGGGCGGGTCGCCGTCGAAGATTTCGCTAATGGTGCCGATGCAGCCATCACTGAGGTGATCGAGCAGCGGCGTGAGCAGCCGTCGGGTGGTGGCTCGATTACCGGTGAGCCGATAGACGGCGCTAGCATACGGGCCGAGCAGCCATGCCCAGACCGTGCCTTGATGGTAGGCAGCGTCGCGCTGCAAGAGTGGTCCAGTGTAGCGAGGTGCGTAATCGGGATGGGCCGGATCGAGGCTACGCAGACCAACGCTGGTCAACAGGGCTTGGGTGCAAGCGCGGACAACTGCCTGTTGGCGGCCACGGTCGAGCGGGCTGTGCGGCAGACTGGCGGCAATGATCTGGTTGGGTCGGAGCGTCGCATCGAACCCGTTAGGAGTGTCGATCACGTCGTACAAGTATTGGCCGTTCGTATACCAAAATCGGTTGAAACCGGCGCGCGCCGCCGCTGCCATCGCCTGATACCGCTCGGACGGGCGGCATAGCCGTTGGGCAAAGCCGGCCATACTCTGCAAAGCGTTATACCAGAGTGCGTTGATCTCAACTGGTTTGCCAGAACGCGGCGTGACCACCCATCCCTGCACGCGCACGTCCATCCACGTCAATTGGGTGGTCGGTGTACCGGCCCGCAACAAGCCATCGCCACGATCCAACCCGATCCCATCACGCGTGCCGCGCACGTGCCAGTCGATGATCTCTTCAAGGGTCGGAAACAGTTCGGCGAGCAGACCATCGTCGGCAAAAGCGGCATGATGGGCACGCACCGCTTCGAACAGCCAGAGGGTTGCATCCGCAGTGTTGTATTCGGGCGCTGCGCCTTCATCGGGGAAGCGATTGGGCAGCATACCGCGATCAACAAACCGGACGAAGGTGCGCAAGACATCCGCCGCAACCTCTGGCCGGCGAGTGGGAATGGTCAAGCCGGGCAAGCTGATCATCGTGTCACGGCCCCAGTCGGTAAACCACGGGTAACCAGCAATGATGGTGCGTCCGCGCATCCCGCCGGGCACTGGCCGCTCGACGATGAACTGATCGGCAGCCAGTGCGAGCTGGCGAACGAATGGGTCATCCGTCCAGTCAATTCGCTCTAACAACGCGGCTTCATAATCGGCGCGCAGCTTCCACGCCGCCTCGCTGTCGAGGGTAGCTGAAGGTTCGGTGGTGGCGACGACCAACAGCGACTCTCCCGGCGCGAGAGTGGTGGTCAGCCGGCCAACCCGGCGCAGGTTGTCGATCGCTGCTTGGCCACGTTCAGCTTCGATGGCTAGATAAAGATCGGTGAGCCAGCCGCCGAGCGGGGTGAAGGTTCCTCGATCGCTGAGCAAGCGCAGATGGCGACCGCCGGCCAGCGGCCATATCCGCAACCCGTTGGCGATTGGCTCGGCTTGCAAGGGAATGTCGCCTACTTGCGCCACTGCGTGATGGTCACGCGCCGTTGCCAAGGTGTCGAGCCGGAGGGAGAGCGGGGCTGAGGCGCGTAAGACAGTGTAGCGAATGTAGGTGGTGTTGGCGCCGGGTGCCATCCAGATCCGCTGTTCGAGCAGCGCATCGGCCAGCGCATACTCCCACACTGGCGTGGTTCCTTCCAGCCGCCAACGCTCGAGCCATAGGCAAGCGCGGGCGGACTGGCCGGTGCGCCGGTGGGTGGTGAGATCGAAGGTCTGGCCGAGATAGCTCACATACGCATCGAGCGAGGCTAACGTTAGCACCCGGCCAAGCGGCGGTTCGAGCGCAGCAATCAGCAAACCGTGATAACTGCGTGTAAGCGTTCCAGCGATAGTTCCAGCGGCATAGCCGCCAATCCCGTTCGTCACTAGCCATTCGCGCTGAGCGGCAAAGGCTGGTTCGGCACCCAAAGCGCGTCCGAAGCTAAACACAATGGCAGCTCCTTCCTGAGACGGTTCCATGACCATGGTACACTACTTGAAGGGTGGTGATTAGGGATATGGCCCCCTCCTAGCCTCTCCCCGCTAGGGGGAGGAGTCGGATCCCTCCTCCGCAGGGGGAGGGCCGGGGGGTGAGGGTACTAGCGACTGGGGAATGAGGAGCACATGGATACGGAGGGTGTTACACACCGATGAACATAAACATAGCTGTTCTTGCCGACATTCATGCGAATTTAGCTGCTTTTCGTGCAGTCATTGCCGATATTGAGCAGTGGCAGCCTGATACGGTCATCATCGCTGGTGACATCATCAATCGTGGCCCGCAACCACGCCCCTGCCTTGAGCTAGCCTTGCAGATGCAGCGGGAACGAGGCTGGCATGTGTTGCGCGGCAATCATGAGGGCTATATCCTCAGTTATGACCACGATCTGAGCATAGGCCATCCGCCGCAGGGCGGTAAGCGCGCATTACAGGGGCCGATTATCTGGACACATCAGGAAGTGGTTGATCTGTTGCCGCAGGTCAAGACGCTCCCCACGAGTTTGGCGTTAGAAACACCGGGTGGTACGGTAATGGTCTATCACGGTTCGATCCATCACGATCGTGATGGCCTCTTACCCTCGCACTCTCAGCTCGAATTGCAGACCAAGATCGATCCGCATGCTGCGGTGTTTTGCACAGCTCATACCCATATGCCTTTCACCCGGTGGGTTGAGCAGACGCTGGTGGTGAATGTAGGGTCGGTTGGGTTGCCCTTTGATGGCGACTGGCGGGCCGCTTACGCTCGTCTGACCCTCGACCAGCACGGTTGGCAGGCGCAGATTGTGCGGGTGACGTATGATCGCACTGCTACGCTGCACGCTGCGCGCGCGGTGATGCTTCCCGCTTGTGGGCCGATTGCCCAGATTATGGTGCGCGAGCTGGAAATGGCGCGCTCGTTTCTGTTCGATTTTGTGCCGGTGTATTACGATCCGGTGATCGCCGGCAAGATGAGCGTAGACGAGGCTGTCCACCGGTTTTTGGTTGACCTTGACCGGATGCCAGCTACGTCTCCTGCACTCGTAACGGCGCCGTCGCTTCTAATGCCTTAACCAGATTGCACAACATTTCGTTGAACGGCGTTGGCACGCCGAGCCGGCGTCCTTCGCGCACAATCGCGCCGTTGATGGTGTCAATTTCGGTGGGTGCGCCGCGCAAGATGTCTTGCAACATTGACGATCGGTTCGTAGCAGTCGCTTGGGCCACAGCCAGCGTTTCGGCAACGGGATCGGCTAAAGCCAGTGTAATGCCGGCGGCGCGGGCTACTGCCACCGCTTCCTCTACGGCTTGCCGGACAAGAGCGGATGCTGCTGGCACGCTTGCCAAGGCACCGTTGGGAACGCGCAGGATCGCGGTAAGCGCGTTGATGCCGACGTTCACAATCAATTTCCCCCACACTAAGCTGTCCAGATTGGTTGCAACCCCAGCCGGCAAACCGGCGGTGCGAAACGTATTGGCGAGTGCGTAGGCGATACTGAGCGACGGTACCGCGCCAAAGGTGGTTGGCCCGCGACCGGCGAGGCGAACCCGTCCGGGGCCAAGCAGGGTTGCGCCGAGCGTGGTGACTGCTTGCCCGACGCGCAATGGGCCTAGCCGCCTGCTCAACACTTCGGCGTTCCCTAGCCCATTTTGCAAGGTGTACGCTACCCCGCCGGATTTCAAGAGCTGCGCGGCTGTCTCAGCGGCCCAAGCGGTCTGAGCGGACTTGACGGTAACAAGCGCGACATCAAACGGCTCAATACTCGCCGGGTCAGTCGTCGCTGGGATCGAACGGGTGGTTTCGCCGCCATCGTAGGCGCAGCGCAACCCGGATGCGTTGATCGCGCCAATGTGTTCAGCCCACGAATCTACGAGCATGATCGAAATGACAGGCGCGAGGTGGAATCCAATCACACTACCGAGCGCACCGGCGCCAATGATTGCAATCTTCATGGTGGACGACCTCTGTTATACTACTGTCACGACCATGGTAGCACAGCAGATGAGAAGGTGCGCTATGAAGCAGAGCTGGAGATGGCTCATCGCGAGTCTGGTCCTGTGGCTGGTTGGTTGTGGGGGAGTGGCAGCGCCGCCGACACCGACGCCGACACCCGATCCGCGCGCGTTGGCATCGGCCATCGGTCAAGCAACCCAAAATAGCCAGAGCGTCCATTTTCGGATTACCCTGATCGGTAAGCCGGTGGCGCTCGATGCGGGCGGGGTGACGACGCTGAATAGCATTGAAGGCGATTTGCGTCGCCCTGATGCTGTGCTCTCGGTTCTCAACATCACACTAGGCAATGCGATTGGCGAGATCCGGACGGTTTCGCTGGCTGGCAAGCAGTATACGACTAATCCGATTACGCGCCAGTGGATGTGTCTGCAACCCGGCTCGACGTTCGATCCGGCGGTCTTATTTGCCCCCGATATTGGGATCGAAGCGTTGCTGGCCAACCAATTTGCCGATGTGACGCTGGTGGGGATTGAAGACCTGAACGGTCGTCCGCATTACCACCTGCGTGGTACGCTGCCGGCTGAACAGTTGCGCGCGATTAGCCTTAATCTGCTGGGAGCGGGGCCGGTCACCGCCGATCTGTGGGCCGATCAAGCGACCATGCGCGCTAGCCGAGTAGTGTTGGTCGATACCGCAACCGATGCCGCCAATCCGAGCACGTGGACACTTGAGTTTAGCGAGTACGACAAGACGGTTGATGTCCGCGAACCGGTGCAATGCCCATGACGAATCCTGCGTTGACTAAAGCCGAAGTGCGCGCGTTCGACCCTCGGATTACACTAGGATTGGTCTGCTTGGCCATCTTTATCGGCGCGGTTGACTTGACTGTCATTAGCGCGGTGTTGCCGAAGGTCATGATCGACCTGCGCCTGTCGCTCGATACCGAGCTTAACCGGGCGTCGTGGGCAGTGAGCGGCTATTTGTTGGCCTATACGGTGAGCATCACCTTTATGGGCCGCTTGTCGGATCTGCTTGGGCGGCGCATGGTCTATCTTGTTTGCTTGATCGTCTTTTTGATCGGGTCGGCGTGGGTGGCAGCCGCGCCCAATCTGACGATGCTCATCATTGGCCGGGTGGTGCAGGCGCTAGGTGCGGGGGCGATGGTGCCGGTTTCGATGGCACTGGTCGGCGATCTCTTTCCGCCCGGTCAGCGGGCGGCGGCGCTGGGGCTTATCGGCGCGGTTGACACTGCTGGCTGGATGGTTGGCCATCTCTACGGCGGCGTGCTGATGAGGATTTTTGACGATTGGCGGCTGCTCTTCTGGCTGAATCTGCCGATCGGGCTGGTGGCGTTGGGATTGACATGGTATGCACTGCGCCAGATTCCCACCCCGCCGCGAGCCGGTTATTTCGATTGGCTGGGCACGATGTTGTTGAGTGGCAGCCTTGTGGCGTTGAATGTCGGCTTGGCGGCCGGCAGTGAATTGGGTGCAACCGATTTCTACGGTGAACGGCTGGGGCCACCGCCTTACGCCGGGCTGCTGGTACTTGTGGCGCTGGTTTTGCTGGCTCTCTTCGTTTGGGCCGAGCGGCGCAGCCCTGATCCGCTGATCGGGCTGGAACTCTTTACCCGGCGCGATACGGCGATGGCCTGTGTGATCAATGTCATGGTCGGCTTTGGGCTAGCGATCGCGATCACGAATGTGCCGCTCTACATCAACACCTATTTGCTGCTCTACCACCCAACCGATAGCGATATTCTGCGGATTGCGGCATGGGATGCCGGCTGGATGCTTTCAGCCCTGACGTTGACCATGGCAGCGGCAGCATTGCCGGGTGGTTTGTTGACCGGACGCTACGGTGGGCAGTTGCCGGCGTTGCTCGGTTTGGGCCTTGCCTTGGTTGGCTCTACGCTGATGGCGTTTTGGGGGCCTGAAGCGACCTATCTGCGTATGGGTCTTGAGCTGGCATTGACTGGGATTGGCCTTGGCTTGGTAATCGCGCCGGTGGCCGATACGGTCGTAGCGGCAGCTGGTGAAGACCGGCGCGGCGCAGCGTCGGCGCTTGTGATCGCGTTGCGGTTGGTAGGGATGACGGTCGGTGTTGCGATTTTGACCCTCTGGGGTGTGCATCGTCAAGATGAGTTGCGCCGTGCTGGCGCCGATAACCCGCTGGCGATGACCGACCCGGCCCGCTTTCTGATGGAAATCGCTGCACAGGTGATCGGTGAGACGTTTTTGTTTGGCGTGGCGGCATATGTGGTCGGGCTGCTGGCGGCATGGTTTATGCGCCAAGCATCTGCCGATGCGGTTAGTAAGCAGTAACCCTTCTCGTTATGGAGTGTGTCAGTTTTCCTGCCGCATTTCATGATAGGCCCTCTGGGTACGTGATGTAGACCGCGGTGCTTCACGCTACCCGATCATTACCGGGTAGGAGTTGGGAAGCCGGGTTGGAGAGGTAAACTATCACATTGCCGTGTCACGCATTGCGCAAGAACTTGATTAACAAGAGCAGAACGGACACCCTCAATGCATGACGAAGAGATTCAGCGCCTTATTACGCAGCGGTTGCCGGCTGAAGTGCGGGCTGGCCCGGCTGAGATTCGCCGGTACAGTGACGAATTGATCATTATTTTGCCCATCGCTCGCCCGCTCGAAGAGATCCCACTCTTGCGAGAGCAGACCCGGCGCGACCGGATGCGGATTGCACGCGAGATCGAACGTCACAGCGGGGTGCCGGTGGCGTGGGGTATGCGCGCCGCCGACCACGAGGTACTCTTTACCACTCGCACGGTGCCGGTGATGACCCGGTTGGGCCGCGCTGAACGCGAATTACTCGATCTGTTGGTGGCGGTTGGCATTGCCGATACCCGCAGCAGCGCATTGGCCTATATTGCCCGCGCCTTTGCCTACGAACACCGCGAATGGCTGGCCGAAGCCCGCCTCGCCGTTGGCGAAATGGCTCGCGTGCGCGCCCGGCTCCAACTCACGCCTCGCCCCGGCCCGCCCCCCGTGCCGCCAGTGGCTGAAGGTGATTGATGCAAAACGAAGCTGCCGCCAGTCATCTACAACGATGGCTGGCTGGGCGGCTGGTACGGTTGATCCTTCCGCTAAAGCTATTCTGTGTCTGTTCGTGACTATTGACAACCCGCTTGACAAAATCCCTATCATGCTGCTAACCTTAAGGACGTCGGGGCGTGGCTCAGCCTGGTAGAGCACCGCGTTTGGGACGCGGGGGTCGTGGGTTCAAATCCCTCCGCCCCGACCACATTCGCCACGTGGCAACGACCGCCGGCCCTTCACCGGCGGTCTTCATGTGTGGAGCAGCTATGGCGACGGTTCTGATCGTCGAAGATGAAACGACACTGGCCGAGACTCTGCGGTATAACCTTGAACGCGAAGGTTATTCGGTAATTGTCGCGGCAGATGGGGTGCATGGTCTCGACCGCGCCCGCCGCGATCAGCCCGATTTAATTGTGCTGGATATTATGTTGCCCCGGCTCGATGGCTTCTCAGTCTGCCGCATCCTCCGCCAAGAGAGCGATGTGCCGATTATGATGCTCACCGCCCGCCAAGACGAGGTCGACCGGATTGCCGGCCTCGAACTCGGCGCCGATGATTACATCAGCAAGCCGTTCAGCCTCGGTGAGTTTCTGGCGCGCGTGCGCGCTATTTTGCGCCGCAGCGAACGCCAGCCCCACTCGATTGTTCGTGAGGTGCTAGAGGCCGGTGTGATCCGGGTTGATACTAGCAGCCGGCGGGCATGGCGCGATGGCCAAGAGCTTAACTTGCCCCAAAAAGAGTTCGATCTGCTTACGTGTTTGATGCGTAATCGCGGCATTGCCCTGACCCGTGATCTGTTACTCGAACGAGTCTGGGGGCAAGATTTTATCGGCGACAGCCGCACCGTCGATGTCCATATTCGCTGGCTGCGCGAAAAGATCGAACCCGATCCCGGCAAGCCGACCTATATTCAGACCGTGCGCGGCGTTGGCTACCGGTTTGAGCCGCCCGCCGAGCAGGTGTGACCGGGGTTGCGCAGCTCGATGGAATGTGGCGGTGAAGCTGCCGCATGCGCGTATCGTTCAGAGGGCGGGCACCATGGCAATCGCAGCAATCTCGCCGGGATTACTGCGCGAACTCTGCCCCTCACGATGACATCCATGAGTGTGACCAGACCGGCTTTCCAAACTCGGCAGCGTACAGCTAACATCACAGAATCTGCATGACCCTGCTTGAATTGACGCTAACGGTGGCTACGGTAGTGCTGGCGGTGAGCTTGATCCTCAGCGTCCGCCGTTGGCGTCGGTTCGAGCGTAAGCTGGCCACAAGCGCCGCTACGTCGTCTCTTGCCTCGCCTGAGCCGCAACAGGATTACCTGATGATTTCGTCTGACCCTGCGCCGGAAACGCAGACTGATCCCGTTCCCGCACTACTCGTTCCCCACCACCAGCCCCTATTCCTTGCGCTGGCCCGAGCTGTTGATGCCGGCGTGATTGTGGTTGATGCCGAGCGCCAGATCGTATTTCACAATGAAGCGGCGATCCATCTGCTAGCTGGGCAAGGGAGCGCAACCGACAGCGGCTTAATTACGCTCTTGCGCGATCACCAAGCCGATCGGTTGGCGCGCGATGTGATCGCCGATGGTGAACGGCGGGAATTGACGATTCGCCCGCTGGCGACCGGTCGCACCTTGCATTTGCATTACGAGCCGCTGATCGTCCAAACTGGCCCGCCGGAAGGGGCGTTAATCGTTATTCGCGACCTGACCCAGATTAGCATGCTCGAACGGGCGCGGCGCGATTTGGTGGCGAACGTCTCGCACGAGTTGCGCACCCCGCTTGCTTCGCTCAAGTTGCTGGTGGAGACATTGCAATCGGCGCCGCCGCCCGATATTGCCGGAAGGATGTTGGGGCAGATGGCGCAAGAGATCGATGCGGTGACGCAATTGGTTGATGAATTGCACGAACTCTCGCGGCTTGAGTCGGGACGGGTGTCGCTCAAGTTAGCGCCGCTAGCGGTTGGGCCGGTGATCGAGCGAGCTGTGGAACGCATCCGGCCACAGGCCGATCGGAAACAGCAGACCATTTGCATCGAGTCGGCGCATGATTTGCCACCAGCGCTGATGGATAGCGACCGGATTGGGCAGGTGTTGCTCAATTTGCTGCACAATGCAGTGAAGTTCACCCCCGAAGGCGGCACAATCTCGGTTACGGCCAAGGTGTTGTATATCGCGGTTGACGATCCGCCTTCGCGCGAGGATCGTCCGCCGCATCCCGCCGGCACGTGGGTGCTGATTAGCGTCAGCGATACCGGCATTGGCATTCCAAGCCGCGAGTTGCGCCGGATTTTTGAGCGTTTCTACAAAGTCGACCGGGCGCGCACCCGTCACGCTGGTGGCACCGGCTTGGGCTTGGCGATCGCCAAGCATCTGATCGAAGGGCACGGTGGCCGGATCTGGGCCAGCAGCCAAGAAGGGCACGGATCGACCTTCTGGTTTACGCTGCCGGCGGCGTGACGGTCACGCACTGCGGACAAAGAACCATACCGTCAACCCGATACTAATGACCACCACGGCTATGCGCACCCGGCGGGCATCGATCCGGCGGGCAATCGCCGCGCCGCCATAGCCGCCGGCGATCGCGCCAATCGTCATGATCAGGGCCGGCAGCCACGCGATCAAGCCGGTTGTAACAAAGGTCGCTACGGCAATCCCGTTGACCAGCGCCGCCTGCAACGTTTTGAGTGCATTCATGCGGTGAATGTTATCGTAACCAAGCAGAGCTAGCGCAGCTAGCGTGAGAATGCCCAATCCGGCACCAAAAAAGCCACCGTAAATGGCAATGGCAAGGTAGATAACGACAACCAGCCAGCGCTGGCCGTTGCCTTTGCCGACCGTCCGTTGCGCAAGGCGGGTAATCTGCGGGCTAAAGGTGAAGACCAGCGTGGCGAAGAGTAGCAGATATGGGATCAGCGCGGTAAAGCGCCGCTCATCGGTGTAGAGCAACAAGATTGCGCCGAGCAACCCGCCGAGCAGACTTAAGCCGCTAAAGAGCCAAATATCGCGTTGTTGGCCGCGCAGTTCACGCCGGTATGCGCCGATGCTGGCCAGCGTGCCCGGCCACAGCGCCAGCGCGTTGGTGGCATTAGCCACAATTGGCGGCACGCCGGCCACCAAAAGCGCGGGGAACGAGAAAAAACTGCCGCCGCCGGCAATCGCGTTCAGTGCGCCGGCCAGCAGTGCGGCGGTGAAGATAAGGAGCAGGTCGAAGAATTCCATTTGCACTAACCCTTTTAATTCATCAGATCATCAGATGTTTTTGTAGACAAAAAATCATGCGTCACTGGTGTGGTGACTTAGCGTTGCTTCGTGACGAGCTAGAATCTGGCGGGTCACGGCGACCGCCGCTGCGGCATCACCTGCTGCAATCGCCGCGACCAGATCGACGTGGGAGCGGTCATCAGCGGCTGGCGCGGCGGCGTCCCACAACACGCCGAGCGCGTCGTGGAGCGTGACGGCAAACATCCGGTACAGATCGCTGAGCATCGGGTTGTGGGTCGCGCGGGCAATTGCGCAGTGCAACTCGATGTCGGCAGCAAGCGCAGTGGCGGTATCGCCATTAGTCAGCGCCGCCGAGCGCGCCGCCAACCAGCGCTGGATTTCGGCCAGATCATCGTCGTTGCGCCGTTCGGCGGCCAATGCCACGACTTCCAGCTCTAATGCTCGTCGCACCTCATGCACCTCTTGCACTTTTGCCTGCCGCAGCCGCGCAGCCAACGGTTCGGCGATGGCCGTGGCGCGCACGTAGGTGCCATCGCCTTGGCGCACTTCGAGCAAGCCTTCGTGGGCTAGCGCCCGAATCGCCTCGCGCACCGTGGAGCGCCCGACGCCGAGCTGCGCCATGAGTTGGGGTTCGGGTGGCAACCGACTGCCGACCGGGTATGCTTGTGTCTTGAGTTGCTGTCGCAGGTAGTCAATGACCTGTTCAACTAACCGTTGCCGAGAAAGGGACATAAGCACCTCTGCGAAAAAATCATATCATCTGATGTGTTAGTTTACGCTCCTCGGTAGGTGTTTGTCAACTAGCATAACTTGCTCATCAGATGCATTGCGGCTACAATACAAAGCATAGCGCAACGCTGCGGCTAACCGTCCGCTGTGGAGCAAGCCTCATGTCCGAATTACGGCAGAATATTGCCACCCGCGAATGGGTGATCATTGCCAGTGAACGTGCGCGCCGTCCTAATGCCTTTACCGAAACCCGCCAGCAGCCGCTCACTGCCGAACGTCCGCCCCATGATCCGCACTGCCCCTTCTGCGTTGGTAATGAAGAACTCGATCTTGAAGTTGAGCGTTATCCGGCGACAGGCTCGTGGCAGTTGCGGATTGTGCGCAACAAGTATCCGGCCCTGCATGATCACGGGCCGGTGGTGCGCCATTTTGACGGAGTGCGGCGCACGATCAGCGGTTATGGCTATCACGAAGTGCTGGTCGAGCACCCGAATCACAACACGACGCTCGGACTCATGACCCATGATGAGGTACGGTCTGTGCTGGCCGTCTATCTGAGCCGTGGGCGAGCGATGAGCACTGATCCGCGGATTGAGCAGATTGTCATTTTTAAGAATCACGGCGAACGGGCCGGTGCCTCGTTGCAACATCCGCACAGCCAGATAATGGCTGTGCCGGTAGTACCCAGCGACATTCGCCACCGGATCGAAGAGGCGCGCCGGTTTTTTGATGATACTGGCCAGTGTGTGTTTTGCACGATGCTGGCCGATGAAGTGGCCCGCAATGAGCGGATAGTCTATGCGAATGATGAGTTTGTCGCGTTTGTGCTCTACGCTGCTTCTTCGCCGTTTCACCTCTGGATTTTGCCGCGCAAGCATCGGGCGAGTTTTTTCCATCTTGACGAATCTGAACTTGGTGGCTTAGCCGACGTGGTGCGCGAGGTCTTTCACCGGCTCTACTACCGGCTCAACGACCCCGATTTTAATCTGGTGCTCCGCTCGACGCCAGCCAAAGAGCCAGAAAACGGCTATTTTCATTGGTATCTGGCTGTCGTGCCGCGCCTGTCGTACATGGCCGGGTTTGAGATGGGCAGCGGCATTTTTATTAATCCCAGCATTCCCGAAGCGTGCGCGGCGTTTTTACGTGAATGAGGCAGATACGCTGGCAATTTGTGTGATTTCTAGTACATATTTGCAATTCGATAGCTTGCCTATTATTGCTGCAACAATAATTCAAAGATCGGTTATACTAACGTTTAACTACTTGGAGACAAGAGGTTCAGGCTAAGGTGCCAGTTGTTGCCCATGCCAAAGGAGTTCTGCTGCTATGACCGGCGCATTCCCACTTAGCGACGAAACAATCAAAGCCCTTGCGCCGTGTGATTTGCCGTTCTTGCGCCACGATCCCTTCGTGCGCAGCGTGAGCAGCATCAGCATCACCGCCTTGCCGGAAAACGTGCAGCCGGTGGTGCGGCGTCTGTATGATACGTTGCTCGCTATTTTTAGCCGATTTGACCAGATGCGTCGGGTTAAGCTCGACGAATTGCGCCAGTTTTTGCACGAGACGGGATGGCACGATTTGATGCATGAACTGCGTGGTATTTCGCTCAGCCGGCACGATCCGGTGTTAGGGCAGGTGATCCACGATATTCGCGGCGGGTCGTTGCAAGCATTGGCGCTGCAATTGCAACTGATCGAATTCGAGCAGGCGCAGCCTGTTGATGTTGAACGAATCTATCTGCTGGTGCGCGATCACCTCAAGATTATGCGCAACTGCGTGCCCGATCTCGATCCGGTGCGCACGGCGCGCGATATTGAATTGCGCACTCATGGCGTTGATCTGTTGCTAGAAAAGTGGCAGCAAGCCGATTATCGCTTGCCCGACGGCACGGCCCAGATTGTGGTGGATGCGCGCTACAACGGTGTCGTCGCTGACCGCTGCGTCGAGTTCTCGGCCCTCGATCGGGTGATCTACAACCTGATCAATAACGCAACTCGCCACAGCGCCGATCACCGGGTGATGGTCGGCATTTACCCCCTTTTCGATTGCTCGTCGCCAAGTTTGCGCTTTGTCGTAGCAAACCGGATCGATCCGCTGCAACGCAGCGCGCTCGATCAGCGCTTTGGCCAGCAGTGGAGCAATCTGTTCCGCGGCGGCTTTACGTTCAGCAGCGATGGTAGCAAGGGGCACGGCTTTGGTTTGGCGATTTGCGCCGAGCTAGTGGCGAATGCGTATGGTCTGCCCAATGGGCTCGCGGCAATTGCCGGCAGCTATGTTGGTGCGATTCCTCATGGCGATCTGTTTGTGGCTTGGTTCCACTGGCCGATCGCAGCGCCCTAAGCGCATCCGTGTCAATGGTTGAGCCTAGACAATGGCGTCTAGGCTCGTTGGGTTTGTTCCCCCCTCCCGTTTACCGGATCGGTTTTCTGGAAATGCACGATACGGCCGACTGCAACCCGCTGGCCGACGGCTTACGCGGCTCGCGACTAGTGCAGGCGCTGTGGGCCGTGATGCTGTTCAGTGGCTTAACGCCGGCCACGTGGAACGGGCAGGAGATTGCCGATCATCACATCTTGCCGCGCCTGCTCAACCTCTGGCAGCGTGAACCGGCACTCCGCCACGGCGCCATCGATTGGTGTGCCTTCAGCAGTGTACCCAGTGACATCGTAGCGATTCGCCGCATGCTCGGTAAGCGTAGTCTTGTCGGGGTGGTCAATCTTGGCGCATTACTTAGCTGCCTTGTCATCGCACAACAACTCGGCGCTGAACTGCTTGGTCTATTCCCGCTCAGTCGTGAGCGCCGCGGCGTGAGTGAGGAATTACGGTTGGCAGCATTTGGGGTTTGTTACTTCGAGGAAAAAACCGCGTCACGAGGTAGAGGCGTAGCCCTGCTACGCCTCCGCGACGGCTTACGGCTTGACCCGCGGCCCCATCTGCAATTCGCATAAGAACGGCGGTTGGTTATCGCCGCTATGGTAGGGGTAGAGCTGATCGCTAACCCGCAATAGAATCCGCAAGCCGTCAATTAACACCTGAATGTAGGCCATGCCGGGCCGCGGGCAACCGAGCGAACCATCAGACCACGTCACTGCCTCGACCGAAGCTACCTCAATCGCAGCGACATCAATCCCCAACCGCTGGGCCAAATCTTGCTTCGCCGCATCGATTTGGCGTTGGACAAAGCTATCAAACGGCGGCGTCAGCGGCTGAGCATTCGGTGCGGGAGCCGGCGGAATCGACATAGGGGTCTCCTTGATCGGTAAAACTGTTGGCACCAGCGTTGCCGCCGGCGCAGCAGTGGGCAGCAGAGCAGCCGGTGTCTCGGTAGGGGCGGGAGCCGGCGATTCGGTTGGACTATCAGGCAACCGCGTCGCCGTTGGTTCAACGTTCGCCGGCGGAGCAGCATCGCGCGTGGCTGCTGGCGGCTGAGTGGGAACAGGCTGATCAGGCGTGGCGGTAGGTTGGGCCGGCGCTGACGTGGTAGCGGCACTACAGGCGGTAAGCGATAGCGAAGCGATGATTATGATCAAGAGTAACGTGCGCATAGGCAATCCCTTGCAATCAGAAAACTGCTCTGATGAGATGACGCGAAAAGGAGGCAGAGAGTTCCCAGCGGCAGCAACAACCTAAGCAAATGAAACCACTTTAATGATCACTGATGCGCTTAAGCTACATTCCATTGAGCTGGGCAGGGTAAGATCACCGTCGCCAATTGATAACGTCTCATCTTATCAAATTATCATTGTAGTGATTTGCTTTCAGGTGAGGCCTAAAATCGATATATTGAAATGCTATCTCAATGAAAATTTTGCAAAAAATGTTACCGTTTTCAAACCTTTCGTAGTGTATACTCCCTACTACCGGCACTCAGATAATCCACCGAAAGGAGGCACGACCTTCATCACCCACCGCTCTGGCGAGCGGCACAGAGAGCGCTTACGTTTTGGCATTCGCGTGTTTGTAGCTTGCGGAGTTTGTGCAATGACCGTTCCATCCCACCACGACCTGATTACCGGACTTCAACAACGCGACCCGCAGATCGTGAGCTGGATCTATGAAACTTACGGGCCCCGCGTCTATCACTACCTGTGCCGCCGCTTGGGTGATGCCGAATTGACCCGTGACGCCCACAGCGAGGTCTTTATCCGCCTGCTCGAACGGGCCACCCACTATGAAGACCGCGGTCTCCCCCTCACCGCGTGGCTGTTTCATCTTGCCCGTGATCAGGCCGCGAATATCCGCCGCCGGGCCGGACGTTTCGTACCGCTTGAAGCGGGCAACACCGAGCACGACGGCGACCCCGAAACTCTCCTCGCCCCACAGTGGGACTGGGAGCACCTTCAGTACGTGCTGGCTGCCCTGCCCGACCACTACCGGCGCGTGCTCTGGCTCCGCTTCGGCTATGACCTGTCCCTCGAAGAAACGGCCCGCCAACTCGGTTGCACTGTCTCCGCCGCCAAAGCCCTCCAGCACCGAGCAATGATCCTTGCCCGCAAACTGGTGCGCGAGCAGCCAGAGCTGATCCCCAACCCGCGCCGGACGTATCAGCCACCGATGGCGTAGTAATGAGGGAGGGGGAACAGGGAGATAGGGGGCTGGGGGAAGGCGGGCAGGCACGCTGCGCTCGCACCACGAACTCTTTACGCGGAGAGAGGCAGCGGTGATGCGCCCTACCCCACCCCAAACATTTTGCAAAAACTGTTACCGTTTTGCCCTGTGTACTGGCGTATACTACGGAGTACCGGCGATTAACGCACTGCGTTATCAAAACAGGAGGCACGTATCCGCGTAACCCACCCCGATGGGTACATGTTGGCATTCACGTGTTTGTAGCTTGCGGAGTTTGTGCAGTGATCGTTCCATCCCACCACGACCTGATTACCGGACTTCAACAACGCGACCCGCAGATCGTGAGCTGGATCTATGAAACTTACGGGCCCCGCGTCTATCACTACCTGTGCCGCCGCTTGGGTGATGCCG